>NZ_JBHTJR010000048.1:0-51043 GCF_042676005.1 Tenacibaculum geojense
TCCTCTTGTAAAAATTCTAGAATCGAACTAGATGCTCTCTCAAACACTCCAAGATTTTTATTTCGTAACCGCTCCGTTTAAGCGGATGCAAAGATAGAAACTTAATTTAATCTGACAAATATTATTTTAATATTTATCCCTTTTTTTTCTTAAGCTCTCAAACCTAACTCCACACTATTTTAATGAACAACCGTCCCAAAAACGGACTGCAAATATACTAGCTTTATTTTATTCTAAACAAGAAAAAAATAAAGTATTTTTTAACCTTACCCTAAAGCTATTTTTACAATCTGTTAATGAACTTTCAAACGTTTTTGCTATTGCGTTTCCCCGTTTGCGGGTGCAAATATACAACCTCTTTTTAATATAACAACACCTTTTCTTAATCTTTTTCTGAAACAATCAACAACCACCTACTAAACAGTACTTTACATAATAAAGTTTTTTTACAACTTAATAAATACAAGGTGATTTTACATAGATTATTACTCTACAAGAACTAAATTATACCGATACTAATAGCTTTTTAATTAACACAACTTTTAAAGTATATAGGTACTTAATGTAAAAATTAATATCTGTAAGTAGTTTATTCTATCCTATTATATACATCTATCCTTCCTAAGACCTAGCTAACCTATTTAGTAAACTATATTAACCACCCTTCTTCTTATCAACTACTCGCCTCTTCCTAAGCTTTGAAAACATAGTCTTATAATAACTTACATCTACAAAACCTCTTTTAGACACTATTAAACCATAACTATCAATTTCTAATTTTGAAGGTTGTGACTCTAAAGCTTGATCTATGAATGCGCGCTGGAGAATGTCTTCTATTAAATAATCTTCATTAACAGAAGCTGGAGAATATTCTGATTTTAATGAAAGTTTAAAAACATTAGCCGTTGTATTATACCAAAAAGCTTTCCAACCGCTTCGTAATTCTTTTATATTTTCAAAAACTGTTTTGCCAGTTTGACGATGTATCAACTTGATTAAAATACGTCCTTCTGTTCTTGTCATTTTTTTAATTTGTTCTGACAATTCATCTTCTACATACTTTTGAACTCTACGAACGTACTTCTTTTTTTTTCTCTTACTTTTAATCTTACTTAATCTTGAATTAAGACTATCTAACCTATTTGATGCTAATACAGCATATGGATATGCTTTGAATACTTTTTTTCTAAACCAATAATAGTAATTCATATCGGTTCTTGATTGAAATTTATGTTTAGGCAAAACTGTTACTTCATCTAGCTCTATCATTATAGAATCAGCACCTTTTACTAAAAAATATTCATCTGTAAAATTTGGGATACTATCTTTAATCTGAGAGATAGCAATTGTAGGTATCAGTATTAATATATAAAGTACTTTCTTAATCATTGAGGGAAATTAATAATAATGATTAAAATAAAAAAACTCGTGATAAAAATCACGAGCTTTATATTTTTAGGCTTCCATAATGGCCTCTGCCATTTTTTTGTAAGTGCCGTTTTCTAATTTTTCTCTAATGGCTGTAAATGCTTCAATTGTTTCTGTAACATCATCCATTGTATGTCTAGCAGTTGGAATTAATCTTAATATAATTAACCCTTTGGGTATAACAGGATAAACAACTATAGAACAAAAAACACCATGATTCTCTCTAAGATCTTGTACCATTGCCATAGCTTCTGGTATTTCTCCTTTTAAATATACTGGCGTAATACATGTTTGAGTTGTACCTAAATCAAAACCTGCTTCTCTTAAACCAGATTGTAAGGCATTGGTTATTTCCCAAAGCTTATCTTTTAATTCAGGCATGGTACGTATCATGTCTAAACGTTTTAATGCACCTTTTACCATTGGCATTGGTAATGACTTTGCAAACATTTGAGAACGCATGTTGTATTGTAAATACTGAACAACATCTTTATCTCCTGCAAAAAATGCTCCAATCCCTGCCATTGACTTAGCAAAAGTAGCAAAATACACATCAATACCATCTTGAACACCCTGTTCAAAACCTGTTCCTCTTCCACCTTCACCTAAGGTTCCGAAACCATGTGCATCATCTACTAATAAACGGAAGTTGTATTTTTCTTTTAAGGCTACAATTTCTTTTAAACGACCTTGCTCACCACGCATACCAAATACACCTTCAGAAACTAGTAAGATACCTCCTCCTGTTTTTTCTGCCATTTTGGTAGCACGTTGTAGGTTTTTTTCACAACTTTCAATATCGTTATGGCGATATACAAAACGCTTACCAGCATGTAAACGAACACCATCAATGATACATGCATGTGTGTCTACATCATAAACAATAATATCATCTTTAGAAACTAAAGCATCTATAGCAGATACCATACCTTGATAACCAAAGTTTACTAAATAGGCTGCTTCTTTATGCACAAATTCTGCACATTCACGCTCTAATTGCTCATGATATTTTGTATGACCAGACATCATACGAGCTCCCATAGGATACGCCATACCATCTTGTGCTGCAGATTCTCCATCTACCTTTAACACCTCAGGATGATTTGCTAACCCTAAATAATCATTAATACTCCACGTAACTACAGGTTTACCGTTAAACATCATTCTGTTGGAAATAGGTCCTTCTAATTTAGGAAAAACATAATAGCCTTCTGCTTTGTCTGCCCATTTACCTAAAGGTCCTTTATCTCCTTTTATTCTATCAAATAAATCTTTCACCATAATTACGTTACTTGTTTTTTAAGGATGCGAAAATAAGTTTTTTTCAGTGTTTTTCAAAAAACTTATCTTTTATTCTATTTCAATTGAATAACTAAATCGTTTGTATCTACCAATGTTCCTCCTTGCAGCTGAACTTTATCAATAACTCCAGCAGCAACAGCTGTTACAGTAGTTTCCATTTTCATGGCTTCTATAATAAACAAAGGCTGATTTTCTTTTACCTCATCGCCTGCTTTTACCAATACAGATGATAATAAACCTTGTAATGGTGCTCCGATTTGTTTTTCTGATGCAATATCAGCTTTTAAATTTTCAACTTTATCAACTTTAATAGAATTGTCCTTAATTAGAACGTTTCTCATTTGTCCATTAATTTTGAAGAAAACATTTACATTACCATTTTCATCTGGTGCTGTTTTCTGAATTAACGAAACCAATACTCTCTTTCCTGGCTCTATATCCACCATAATCTCCTCACCTACTTCCATTCCAAAGAAAAAGTTTTTGGTTGGAATATTCATTACGTTACCAAATTTTAAATGTTTGTTATACGCTTCTACAAACACTTTAGGATATAATTTATACGATAAAAAATCAGTTATTTCCAAGTCTCTGCCCATTCCTTTTGAAAATTCTTTTTTAAACTCGTTAAATTCTTTTTCAAAATCTATAGGTGCTAAATGTGCATTTGGTCTATCTGTATATGGTTGCTCGTTTTTAAGAATTATTTTTTGAAGTTTTTCAGGAAAACCTCCAACTGGCTGCCCTAAATCTCCTTTAAAGAAACTAATTACAGATTGTGGAAATGATATTGTTTCTCCTCGTTCCATAACATCGGTAACCGTTAAGTTATTACTAATCATGTACTGAGCCATATCTCCGACTACCTTGGAACTTGGAGTTACTTTAATAATGTCACCAAACATTTTATTCACCTCTCCATACATTTTTGTAACATCGGTAAATTTATCTTCTAACCCAAGCGCAATGGCCTGCCCTTTTAAATTTGAATATTGACCTCCTGGAATTTCATGTTCATAAACTTCACCTGTTCCCGATTTTAATCCAGATTCAAACGGATAATAATAACCTCTAACTGCTTCCCAGTAATTAGAATATTCTGCTAATTTTTGGGTATCGAGTTTATTTTCACGTTCATTAAAACGTAACATCTCTACCATAGAGTTAAAATTAGGCTGAGATGTTAAACCTGATAATCCGCCCAAAGCAACATCTACAACATCTACTCCTGCCTCAATAGCTTTTAAATATGATGCCGATTGAATTGATGATGTATCATGTGTATGCAAGTGAATAGGAATATTAATTTCTGATTTTAATGCAGATATTAATTCAAAAGCCGCTTGAGGTTTTAGTAAACCTGCCATATCTTTCACTCCTAAAATATGTGCACCAGCATTTTCTATGTCTTTTGCTAATTGTATGTAGTATTTTAAATTGTATTTAGTTTTACTTGGATTTAAAATATCTCCTGTATAACAAATAGAGGCTTCTGCTAAACCTTTCGTTTTATTTCTAACATGTTTAATACACGGCTCAATTGATTTCATCCAGTTTAAAGAATCAAAAATTCTAAAAACATCCACACCTGTTTCCCATGATTTCTCTACAAACTTTTCAATTAAATTATCTGGATAAGCAGTATATCCTACTCCATTAGAACCTCTAATTAACATTTGTAATAATACATTTGGCATTGCTTTACGAAGTAAAGCTAATCGTTCCCATGGATTTTCTTGTAAAAAACGTAAACAAACATCAAAGGTAGCTCCTCCCCACACTTCCATACTAAAAATATCAGGAAAGTTTTTAGCATAGCCTTCAGCAACCTTTAACATATCAGTTGTACGCATTCTTGTCGCTAATAAACTTTGGTGCGCATCACGCATAGTTGTGTCTGTAAAATGAATTTTCTTTTCATTTTTTAACCACTCAGCAAATTTTTCTGGCCCTAACTCTGTTAAAATATCTTTTGTTCCTTTTGGATATGGATCTTTTTTAGAAAACACAGGCACTTTAGGTTGAGTAAATTGATGACTAGGATTCACCTTTTTTACATCTGGATTACCATTAACCACTACTTCACCCAAAAAGTTAATTAATTTATTTGCTCTGTTTTTTGGTTCACTAAACTCAAATAAACTTGGTTCATTTTTTATAAAGTTTACCGTTACAGCTCCGTTTCTAAATGTTTGATGATTTAATATATTTCTTAAAAAGGCTATATTAGTTTTAACTCCTCGAACTCTAAACTCTACCAAAGCTCGTAACATTTTTCTACAGGCACCATCTAAAGTTCTACTTCTAGCTGATGCTTTTACTAACATAGAATCAAAAAACGGAGATATTTTTACACCCTGATATATACTACCAGCATCTAAACGTATTCCAAAACCAGATGCGCTTCTATAAGTAGTTACTGTTCCGTAATCTGGTTTAAAATCATTAGCCGGATCTTCTGTAGTAATTCTACATTGTAATGCATACCCGTTAACCTCAATAGCATCTTGACTTGGTATTTTTATTTGCGTATCTGATAACTTATAACCTCCGGCAATGAATAATTGAGTTTTAACCAAATCAATATTAGTAACCATTTCTGTTACCGTATGTTCTACCTGAATTCTTGGATTTACTTCAATAAAGTAAATACT
Source organism: Tenacibaculum geojense (assembly GCF_042676005.1). Taxonomy (NCBI): domain Bacteria; kingdom Pseudomonadati; phylum Bacteroidota; class Flavobacteriia; order Flavobacteriales; family Flavobacteriaceae; genus Tenacibaculum; species Tenacibaculum geojense. The sequence continues at coordinate 5,385 of NZ_JBHTJR010000048.1, forward strand.
ATTATCTTCATCAACTAAAAACTCTACAGTACCTATGTTATTGTAATTAACAGCTCCACAAATATCTAATGCATATTTATATAAATTGTCTTTTATTTCTTGTGGTAAACCATAAGATGGAGCTATTTCTATTACTTTTTGATATCTTCTTTGTACCGAACAATCTCTTTCAAATAAATGAACCATGTTGCCGTGAGTATCAGCAACTATTTGAATTTCTATATGCTTTGGGTTTTCTACAAACTTTTCTAAAAATACGGTATCGTCTCCAAATGCATTCAATGCTTCTCTTTGAGCTTCTGGGTAGGCTTTTTTCAAAGCGTTTGCATCTCGTATCACACGCATTCCTCTACCTCCTCCTCCAGAAGCTGCTTTTAACATAACAGGATAACCTATTTTATCAGCCTCACTTAAGGCTATTTGAATAGATGTTAAATCTTTATCGCTACTTCTTATAATAGGTACGTTATTAGCTACTGCTACTTCTTTTGCTGTAATTTTATCTCCTAAAGCTTTTAATACTGATACTTTGGGACCTACGAAAATAATACCGTTATCCTCACACTTTTGAGCAAATTCAGCATTTTCAGATAAAAACCCATATCCAGGGTGAATTGCATCTACATCATTTTCTAGAGCAACCTTTATAATAGCGTCAATATCTAAATAAGGTTTTAACGGTTCGTTATCTTCACCAATTTGATAACATTCATCAGCTTTATATCTGTGAAGAGAATACCTGTCTTCATATGTATATATTCCAACTGTTTTTATCCCTATTTCAACACATGCTCGAAAAACTCTAATAGCTATTTCTCCTCGGTTTGCTACTAATACTTTTTTAATATTCATTGTATAGTTGTTGTGGTTTTGTTTGTGCTTCAAATTTAATATAAATTCATTTTTTATTAAATAAAACACGCTTATTAGTAAAAAAACTACTAAAAATTAACAAATTCCTAAAAATACTAAGTTAAGAAAACGATTTCGTATTATATTTTTAAAAAAATTATCAAATTATCAATAAATAAAAAAGAAAAAGTTCGCTGTTTAGCGAACTTTCGCAGAAATTAACTGCTTTAAAATAATGATTTGTGCAATTATTTAAATTGTACACTCTTAATTATCTCTTCAACAACTTCTGGATTTAATAGTGTACTAATATCGCCAAGATTAGAAACATCGTTAGACGCTATTTTTCTTAAAATTCTTCTCATAATTTTGCCTGATCTTGTTTTAGGTAGTCCATTTGTAAATTGAATAGTATCTAACTTAGCAATAGGCCCAATTTGTTCTGTAATTAATTGATTGATCTCTTTTCGTAAATTATCTTGATTTCTACCTTCTCCTGTTTCTTTTAAGGTTACAAATCCAAAAAGAGCATTTCCTTTTACATCATGCGGAACACCAACAATTGCGCTCTCTGCAACTGCAGGATGCTCATTAATAGCATCTTCAATAGGTGCCGTTCCTAAATTATGACCAGATACAATTATAACATCATCTACCCTTCCTGTAATTCTATAATAGCCTACCTCATCACGTAAAGCACCATCGCCAGTAAAGTACATATTTTTATATGCTGAAAAATACGTATCTCTATACCTTTCATGATTTCCCCAAATGGTTCTTGCCATACTTGGCCAAGGAAACTTAATACACAAACGACCATCTACTTGATTACCTTTAATTTCTTTTCCGTTTTCACAAATTAAAGCGGGTTGTATTCCAATAAAAGGAAGGGTTGCATAGGTTGGTTTTGTAGGAGTTGCAAAAGCGATTGGAGTAATCATTATACCTCCTGTTTCTGTTTGCCACCAAGTATCCACTATCGGTGCTTTTCTTTTTCCAACATTATCATCATACCAATGCCATGCTTCTTCATTGATGGGTTCTCCAACAGTTCCTAACACTTTTAATGATGATAAATCATGTTTCTCTAAATGAGTAACACCTTCTTTAGCTAATGCTCTAATAGCAGTTGGTGCTGTATAAAACTGATTTACTTTATGTTTTTCTACTATTTCCCAAAACCTATCAAACTCAGGGTAACTAGGCACGCCTTCAAACATTACGGTAGTAGCACCATTACATAATGGTCCATATACTATATAACTATGACCTGTAATCCAACCAATGTCTGCTGTACACCAATACACATCTTGTTCTCTGTATTGAAAAACATTCTTAAATGTATAAGCGGTATAAACCATATAACCTGCTGTAGTATGAACCATTCCTTTAGGCTTACCTGTTGATCCTGATGTATATAAAATAAATAATGGATCTTCAGCATTCATTATCTCAGGCTTAAAATTACCTGAAGCCTTTTCTAATAGCGGTGCTAACCATTTATCCCTTCCAGATTCCATATGGATATCAGAATTAATTCTATTAACCACCAAAACAGTATCAACACATTCACATTCTTTTAGAGCCTCATCTACAATTCCTTTTAAATCTATAGTTTTAGCACCTCTGAAGGAACCATCACTTGTAATAACCATTTTACAGCTGGCATCATTAATTCGTGTTGCTAATGCAGAAGAAGAAAAGCCTGCAAAGACTACGGAATGAATAGCTCCTATTCTTGCACAAGCTAAAACAGCAATAGCTAATTCGGGAATCATAGGTAAATAAACACAAACTCTATCTCCTTTAGAAACACCTTGCTGCTTAAGTACATTTGCAAATTTACATACTCGCTCATGTAGCTGTTTGTAAGTTATATGTAAAGCCTCTTCTTTTGGATTGTTTGGTTCGAAAATAATTGCTGTTTTGTCGCCTCTAGTATACAAATGCCTATCAATACAATTTTCCGTTATATTTAATTGGGCTCCTTCAAACCATTTAACCTCAGGTTTAGAAAAGTCCCAACTTAATACAGTATCCCACTTTTTTCTCCATAAAAAATGTTCTTCAGCAATTTCCTCCCAAAAAACTTCAGGGTTTCTTACAGATTTTCTATAAACCTGATAATATTCTTCTAAATGTTTTATATGATAGTTACTCATAGTAATGAATGTAATTGATTATTAAATGTAACTATTTTTTATCAGTAAAAAAACCAGTATTAAAAAGTACTTTCTATTTCTTCAATTATGCTAGTATAATCAAACTGCAAATCTTCGTGTAATTTTTCAATAGCTTTTTTAACCAATCTCATTTGAGTATCGTAAATATTTTGAAGCCTAGAACTTTTAGAGATAGATGGTTTGAATTGTTTAAGTTTCAAGCAGAAATATAATAAAAGCTCAACCTCGGTTGTTTTCTTTTTTGAATAACGGATGTACTTTTTAATAGATGTTAAAATTTTACGTACACTTTTTCTTATATAGAAAAAACTTTTAGTATTTATTTCTAAAAATAAAACATCCATTTCTTCTTTAATTTCTTTAATGTATTGATCTTCATTAGCGGCTTCAAAAAGTAGATATGTAAGCAACTCTTTATTTTCTTTTTTGAAACGAGCTAACGATAAACACAACTCCAATAATTCATTAGAGGTTTTGTGAGATAATTCTTCTTTTAAAACTTTAATGGAAGCTGCTTTCATGTTAGTTTTGACTCTTTAGCTCTTCTAAACTATCTACCAATCGTTGTTTTATCATGGTAAAAATTCGTTTGTTATATTCTGAAGCTTCTTTTTCATAAATAACATATTCATCTGATGTAAATTGACCTATTACAACTCCTAACAGTTGATTTTTTACAGCTGTATTTTTTGAAAATGATGTTTCTAATAAACCTGTAAACTTATCTGGCGTGATAGTGAATAGATTAATTTTATGTTTATTTGACCAATTTTTAAACATCAATAAAATTATTGAGTGTTGTAACTTTAGAATTGGACGTAAAGTTTTATTTTGAAAACTTTCGGTTTTTGAAGTAGCATCTAAATTTAAAACTGGACGAATATCTTTTTTTGAAAGCATTTATAAAAGTAAATTTAAAAGTCTGACTATTATTTGAGTAATATTAATTTGTGGAACACAAATTTACTCCAAAAAAAAGAGAAGCGTTAAGCTTCTCTTGATATTAACTATTTAAGTAGTTAGTTATGTTATTTTCTATTCTTTGTAAAATATTTTCTGTATTAGCCTTAACAAATTTCTCTCCTGTAATTTGTTCATACAATTCGATATATCTATTAGAAATTTCAATTATTTTATCGTCAGTCATTACAGGTATTTTCTGCCCTTCTTTACCCTGAAAACCATTTTCTATTAACCATTGACGGACAAATTCTTTAGACAGCTGTTTTTGTTTTTCACCTTTCTCTTGACGTTCAGCATATCCATCAGCATAAAAGTAACGTGAAGAATCTGGTGTGTGAATTTCATCAATTAAAACAATTTTACCGTCTTTTGTCTTTCCAAACTCATACTTAGTATCTACTAAAATTAATCCTCTTTTCGCAGCAATTTCAGTTCCTCTAGCAAATAATTTATATGTATAATCTTCAAGTATAGCATAGTCTTCTTCAGAAACTATACCTTTTGCTAAAATATCTTCACGAGAAATATCTTCATCGTGTTCTCCGTTATCTGCTTTTGTTGATGGAGTAATTATTGGTGTAGGAAACTTATCATTTTCTTTCATCCCATCTGGCATTGAAACTCCGCAAAGAGTTCTTTTGCCTACTTTATATTCTCTTGCAGCATGACCTGATAAATATCCACGTATAACCATTTCTACTTTAAAAGGCTGACATAAATGACCAACTGCTACGTTTTCATCGGGATTTGCAACTAACCAATTCGGAACAATATCTGCTGTATCATTCATCATTTTAGTTGCTATTTGATTTAAAATTTGTCCTTTATAAGGAATTTGACGAGGCATAATTACATCAAAGGCAGATAACCTGTCAGAAGCAATCATTACCAATACCTCATCATTAATATTGTACACCTCTCTAACTTTTCCTTTATAGACGTCTTTTTGACCTGGAAAATTAAAATTTGTTTCGTTTATTGTGTTCATTTAGCGTTGTGTTGTTGCCGCAAATGTACTCTTTTTAATCGTGTTTTGGAATACTTTTTATTTGCTTAATGTTATCTGAAATAGGGGTTACTGTAACAACTTTTTCACCTTCTTGTACATAAAATATATAACTACTATTCTGACCTATTTTTTTTACTTTAATCTTTTCATTATTCTTAAAGCAAATTATAATATCATTTTTAAAGCTATTACTTTCTAATTTTTCACTATAACTTATTGCCATACCTATACGCATACTTGGAAAAAGTATTAGTGTAGCAAATATCATTGCTGGATACAACACTTTTTTACTTTTTACTTCTTCCATTGGTTTGGGTTTATTTAGCTTTTTAAAAATCCAAGGTAAAAGTTTAGCTATATACAAGTAAAAACAAAAGATAATTACTGTAACAATTAAAAAAATTCTTAAATCTGAAGTAATTAATGTAAATGGTGATAGTAAAGCATCTAATATTGAAGTATGTTGAATGTATTGAATACCTAAAACTCCATAAAAAATACTTTCGCTTATAATACCAACTATTACCAGAATAACGTAAGCAAGAGATAAAAACTCTTGAAAATTTAAGTTTTTAAACATTGTTATTCTGTTTCTATACTTTTGTAAGCTGTAATAATTCGTTTTACTAATCTGTGTCGAATAACATCTTTATCATCTAAATAAATTTGAGCTATACCTTCAATATCTTTCAACGCTAACAATGCTTCTTTTAAACCAGAAACTTGTTTACGAGGTAAATCTATTTGCCCAGGATCACCCGTAATTATAAACTTTGCATTTTTACCCATACGCGTTAAAAACATTTTCATTTGAGCATGTGTTGTATTTTGGGCTTCATCTAAAATAACAAAAGCATTATCTAACGTTCTACCTCTCATAAATGCTAACGGCGCAATTTGAATGGTACCGTTTTCTAAAAAAGCTTGTAATTTTTCTGATGGAATCATATCTCTTAATGCATCGTACAGTGGTTGCATGTAAGGGTCTAATTTTTCTTTTAAATCTCCAGGTAAAAAACCTAAGTTCTCTCCAGACTCCACAGCTGGTCTTGTTAAAATTATTCTTCTAACAGCTTTCTCTTTTAGCGCTTTTACTGCTAAAGCAACTGCGGTATAGGTTTTACCAGTACCTGCTGGTCCTACGGCAAATAACAAATCGTTTTCAAACATTAATGAAACCATTTTGCGTTGGTTTTCCGTTTGCGCTTTTATTATTTTACCACTTACACCATGCACCAAAGCACCATCTGCTTTACCAGATTTTTCTTCTTCTTTACCAGTTGATGTTAAAATACGCTCAATACTGTTTTCATCTAACTTATTGTATTTATTAAAATATCTAATAAGTCGTTCTAAACGGATTTCAAATTCATCTAAAATTTCAGATTCTCCGTAAATTTTAAGCTTATTTCCTCTTGCAACAATTTTAATTTTTGGAAAGTATGTTTTTAATAGACTAATAGTGCTGTTTTGAGCACCAAAAAAATCATTAGGATTGATTTCTGTTAATTCAATAATTCTTTCGTTCAAACGTATTACTTTTAAATTAGATTAAGGTTTTTATGTAAATGCAAATATTACATTTTAAATTTAATGATAAATTTTATAGAATTGTTTAGTTTTGTGTGAATTTTTAGCGCAGTTGTTCACAAATTAATTAACAGCAATTTTTAATGCCAATTATAACCTTAACTACCGATTTCGGATTAAAAGATCATTTTGCAGGAGCAGTAAAAGGAGCTATTTACACCGAACTTCCTGATGCTAAAATTGTTGATATAACTCATCTTATTTCACCATTTAATATTACAGAAACTGCCTATATTATTAAAAACTCATACAAGAGTTTTCCTAAAGGTACTATTCATATTATTGGTGTAGATTCTGAACTTAGTAACACCAACAAACATATTGCTTTATTGTTAGATGAACATTATTTTATCTGTCCTGATAATGGATTAATATCAATGATTGCCTCTGCAATTAATCCAACTAAAATTGTTGAAATTAATATACATGATAGGATAGAAAGCAGTTTTCCTGTATTAGATGTGTTTGTAAAAGTTGCTTGCTTTATCGCTAGAGGTGGTACCTTAGATGTAATTGGTAGAGAAATTTCTGATTATAAAAAAATGATTGAAATTCAGCCTAAAGTAAACCAGGCTCAAACAATTATTTCTGGTGGTGTTATTTATATTGATAACTACGGGAATGTTATAAGTAATATTAGCAAAAAAGTATTTAATGATATTGGTAAAGGAAGAGATTTTATAGTCACTGCTCGTGGTTATACTTTTACTAAAATATTTAACAAATACAATGAAATAACAGGTGATTCTGACACAAACTATGGTTTTGATGGTAGTAGATTAGCTCTTTTCAACTCTGCTGAACTTTTAGAAATTGCCATATACAGAAGTAATTTAAACACTGTAGGTGGTGCGAGTTCTTTGTTGGGACTAGATTATAGAGATACCATTACTGTAGAATTTATTAACAAACCATTACCAGAATTCACCCCCCTAAATTAAATAGTATGTTTGTACGTATAGTTAAGTTAAGTTTTGATCCAACTAAAATAGACAACTTTTTAAGCAATTTTGAAAATCAAAAAAATAGTATACGAAACTTTAAAGGCTGTCGTTTATTAGAGTTGTACAGAGACAAAGCCAATACTAACGTTTTTTTCACTTATAGTTATTGGGATTCAGAACAAGATTTAGAAAATTATAGAAACTCCGATTTATTTAAAGGAATTTGGGCCAACACTAAAATTTATTTTAATGACAAACCTCTAGCTTGGAGTGTTGATAAAGTTGTAAGTTTACTATAAGATTATATCAATTAATAAAAATAATAATTTTACATTCTATGAAAAAAATCACATTTTTAAAATACTTATTCGCTTTTAATATTTTAATAATATCATGTAGTAAAAGTGATGTAATACAAGAAGAAACTATTTCTGATAATGACCCCAGACCTGAAATAGATTCGCTTTCTAGCGAATTTCTTAAAGTTGGTGAGACTTTAATTATTACAGGTAAAAACCTTAAAAGTCAAGATAACCAAACTTCTGTGTACATTAATGGTAATAGTTTTGATGTTACCTCTACTACAGATACTGAAGTCACCGTAAGAATTACCGAACAAATGGGTGTTGAAGAAAAAACAATCGCTGTAAAAGTTGGTAATCTTAACAGTCAGTCTAAAGAGTTATTTATTTTACCTAATGGTTGGTATAAAATTGATACAGAATTAAATATAAAAAAAGCTTTTATTTTTAATGGTTCTGATGATATTATACTTCTAGCTAATACTGCCACAGGAAATGCTTATTATGGGTCTGTTATGAAAATAAAAACTAGTTCTGAAGGGTATAAAACTCCAGAAACTTTAAATATTCCAGGAGGTAATAAAGATGACTTAATCATGTATAATACTAGTATTGGTGCTACAGCTACAGCTGGTACTGGTTATTTTACAAAAGATGGATTTCAAACTTCTAAAGCTTTTGGAAACTTTACAGATCATGACAATACATACGCTATAAATTCAAAAATTATGTACTTAGATGAAAATTCATGTATTGTAGTTAACTGTTGTGGTGATCATTTATATACTAATGATCAAGGAGAAACTTCTGGTTTTGCTAGTTTATGGAGGTCATTAGGTATGGAAAATAAATTTAGATACTTTGCTTCTAACAAACTTAGTGATGGTTATATTTATGCTGCAGGTATTAACTTAACAAGTAATCCTTACAGTAATTTAATTGTAAAATCTCTTGATGGAGTTTCTAATTGGGAAATAGTAGAAAATACAACTACCCCATACAGCATTGGAAATGTAAACATGTTAGACACTGACTTTTTTATTCAACTACATGTTGGTAATAAACAAGTCCAAAAAAGTAATGATTTTGCAGTAACCTGGACAGTTATTAAAGATAATGTTACACATTTATCTATAAAAGACAGAAATACTTGGTACATCGTCATTGATGATAAATTATATGTTACAAATGATTCTGGAAATACTTGGGAATTAGAATTCGAATTACCTATCGATACAAATATAAATCACATGTCTTTCTCTGAAAATAAAATTCTATTATCTGGAGATAAAATTTTATTAATTAAACACTTTTAATCAACAGATTAAACAAATGGTATCAGTATTTAAAAAAGAATGTAATGCATTTTTTGCATCTCCTATAGCTTACTTAGTTATTGGAGTTTTTTTGTTGATAAACGGATTATTTTTATGGGTATTAAAAGATAACTTTAATATTTTAAATGCTGGGTTTGCCGATTTAAATTCGTTTTTTTACGTATCACCTTGGTTATTTTTATTCTTAATTCCTGCAATTACCATGAAAAGTTTTGCAGATGAATACAATACTGGTACTATTGAACTTTTAAAAACTACACCAATTACAAATTGGCAAATAGTTATAGGTAAGTTTTTAGCCGCTTTATTTTTAGTAGTTATTGCCATTCTACCAACCCTAACATACGTTTATACTATTTATAAACTTGCCAACCCTGTTGGCAGTATAGATATAGGAGTAATAGTAGGATCATATATTGGTTTGATATTTTTAGCTGCTGCATACACAAGTATTGGTTTATTTGCTTCTACATTATCTAAAAATCAAATTGTTGCATTTATTGTAAGTGTATTTTGTACCTTTTTTATGTTTTATGGTTTTGATGCAATTGCTGCACTCCTTGGCAGCAATACTTATTGGATAAAACTTATGGGGATTAATGAACACTTTAAAAGTATTAGTAGAGGTGTACTTGATACCAGAGATATTATTTACTTTTTAAGTGTAAGCGCTTCTTTTTTATTCATCACTAAAAATAAAATTGATCATGAATAAAAAGAAATTACAACAAGTTATTGGAATTATAATTGCAGTATTTATTATTAATGGTGTAGCCTCAAAGGTTTTTAAAAGATTTGACCTTACTAATGATCAACGATATACATTATCTGATATTGCTATTGATAACATTTCTGATATTAATCAACCTTTATTAATAAAAGTATACTTACAAGGAGATTTCCCTGCTGAATTTCAACGATTACAAATAGAAACGCGTCAGTTTTTAGAAGAATTACAAAGCAACAATAACAACATCCGTTTTCAGTTTATTAATCCAGATAATATTCGAGAACGTTTGATAAAAAAAGGAATGATTCCAAGTCAGCTGACTGTAGAGGAAGACGGAAAGTTATCTGAAGCTATTATTTTTCCATGGGCAGAAATTGAATATAAAAACAATACTCAAATAGTTTCATTACTACCAAATACGTTAAGCTACACACAAGAAGAGCAACTTCAAAATGCAATTGCTAGCTTAGAATTTGGTTTTACAAACGCCATTGTAAATGTAAAAACTAGTAATCGAAAAAAAATAGCTGTTTTAAGTGGTAATGGAGAGTTAGACGATATTGAAATGTATAGCTTATTGAGTGAAGTGAGTAAAAAATATAAATTAGGAAAGTTTACTTTAGACTCTGTAGCTTCTTCACCACAAAAAACGATTAATGATTTAACCAAATTTGATTTAGCTATTATTGCAAAGCCAACTCAAAAATTTACTGATGAAGAAAAATTAGTATTAGATCAATTTATAACGAAGGGTGGTAAAACATTATGGATGATAGATAATGTTCAGGCAGATACCGATAGTTTATACAATCAAGGTAAAATGCTTGCTTATCCAAGAGATTTAGGCTTAACAGATTTATTATTTAGCTATGGAATTCGGGTAAACAATAAACTTGTACAAGACTTATACGCTTCAAAAATCCCTTTAGCCACTGGTAATATTGGAAATCAACCACAATTTCAAAGTTTAGATTGGTATTATCATCCATTAGTTGGAGCAAATCCAAATCATACAATTACTAAAAACATTTTACCAGTTAGACTTCGTTTTACTACTCAAATAGATACACTAAAATCTGACGTGACAAAAACACCTCTTTTGGTAAGTTCTGTTTTAACCAAAATGGTAGGAACTCCTAAAATCATAAGTCTTTCTTCAATTGCTGATGATCCTCAACAACAAGATTTCTCTAGTGGTAATTTACTTCTTGGGGTTTTAATTGAAGGTAATTTTAATTCAGCTTATGCAAACAGAACTAAACCTTTTGAATACAAGGATTTTACCGCAAAATCTGAATCAAATAAAATGGTAGTGATTGCTGATGGTGATATAGGTAAAAACCAAATATTTAAAGGTCAACCTTATGATTTAGCAACAGACAAATGGACTAATGAACGTTTTGGTAATAAAGATTTCTTGTTAAATACTATAGATTACTTATTAGATGACAACGGTTTAATTTATTTAAGAAATAAAAACGTTGAAATTCATATGTTAGATAAGAAAAAAGCCTTTGCAGAAAAAAATACTTGGCAGCTTATCAATATTATATTTCCTTTAGTAATGTTAACTTTGTTTGGTTTTCTATTTAATTATTACAGAAAGAAAAAATATCAATAATTTTTTTAATTTATAAACTATAAAAGAGTATTGTTTTGTATTTTTGTATCGTGTACGATTAAATCTATAACGACATGAAAACAACCATAATTCAAAAAATATTTAAAATTATATTAGGAGCCTTTATGACCTTTGCTGGTGTTGGTCATTTAACATTTCAAAGAAATGAATTTCAGGCCCAAGTACCAAGATGGCTTCCCAACACAGAGTCTTTTATGGATTTTATAGTAATTTCATCTGGAATGGTTGAAATTACACTTGGTCTAGCTATGATTGCAATATGGAAAAATCAAGTAAAAGTAGGATTGGCTTTAGCTATATTCTTTATTTTAATATTTCCTGGAAACATATCTCAATACACAAACGGAATTAGTGCATTTAGGTTAGATACTGACCAAAAAAGATTAATCAGATTATTTTTTCAACCTATATTAATACTTTGGGCATTATGGTCTACAGGTGCATTAACTTACTTAATTAACAAATACAAAAAATAAATGAACACGAATATTTATAATTTCAAGGTTAATAAATTAAACGGCACTCCAGCCGATTTAAATGAATACAAAGGCAAAACTATAATAGTAGTAAACACGGCCAGTAAATGTGGATTAACACCACAATATGAAGGTTTAGAAAAGTTATATCAAAAATATAAAGATCAAGGATTGGTAATTTTAGGATTTCCTTGTAATCAGTTTGGAAAACAAGAAAAAGGAAATTCAGATGAAATTCAAGAATTTTGTCAAGTAAACTATGGTGTTAGTTTTCCTATGTTTGAAAAAATTGAAGTTAACGGAAAGAATGCGCATCCAATTTATAAGTATTTGAAGTCAAAATTATCTGGGGGTTGCTTTTTTGGAAGTAGTATAAAATGGAATTTCACCAAGTTTGTAATTGATAAAAATGGGAAACCTGTAAAAAGGTTTGCGCCAACAACAAAGCCTGAAAAAATGGAAAAAATTATTAAAAAAATCATTTAAATGATTAAAAATTCTGTTCCTGAATTATACCTAGAAAATCAGCTATGTTTTCCTTTATATGCTGCATCAAGACTAACTACCAAAGTTTATGCACCTTATTTAGAAGAATTAGGTGTTACATATCCTCAATATTTAGTATTGTTGACTTTATGGCAATTTGATAAATTAACTGTAAAACAAATTGGTGAAAAGCTATACTTAGAGTCTAATACGCTCACTCCTCTTTTAAAAAGATTAGCTTTAAAGAATTTAATTGTCAGAAAACGATCTGAAAAAGATGAACGTACTGTTATTATTTCTTTAAGCGATGAGGGTAAACAATTAAAAAATAAAGCTGCAGAAATACCTCAAAAAATTGTAGCTTCTTTTGATGATGATTCTTTAACTGAAGAAGAGATTACAAGCTTTCAGAAAACTTTATTTAAACTTTTAGTAGTACTTAATAAATAAATTAAATAGCATTAAAGTCAAGTAAATCCTGATGAATAAATTGATACTTTAACGTATTTATTAATTTATCAGGATTAATTATTTTATACACTAAGTTTTCTTCATTTTTAAAAACAGGTAAAGGCTTTGACAATGATAGGTTTGCCTTGGTGTAAAATTCACTTCTAGTTGGGTGATGGTTAACACAAGCATTAAAAATTTCACCAAAAACATTATCTTTTATAATTTGAGTAATTATAGCAATACAGTCATCTCTATGAATCATGTTAACAAATCCTTTGGGTTGAGGAATAGCTTTATTTTCAAACCAATTTCCTGGGTGACGCTCCCCTCCTATTAATCCTGCAAAGCGAAGAATTGTAGTTTTAAAATTAGTATTATTTATAAAAAGACGCTCGATATTTGCTAACGGACCGTCATTAGTCTGCTGATTTTCTGAAACCTCACTGTTATTAGCATCATATACCGATGTGGAGCTTATAAATATAATTTTATTTATATCTGATTTTTCAATTTGATGTATTAATCGTTTAAAAGCCTCAGTGTTTTTTGAAGTAATCATTATGATTAACACATCAGTTTTAAAAAAATCTGATTCAACAATAGCGTCATCAATATTAATTAAAAAAGGAACAATATTGTTGCTTTTTAAAATATCTAATTTACTTTTTGAAGTAGTTGAGCCATATACTTTAACTCCTTTTGCTATTAAATGTTTAGCGAGTGGTAATCCAAGCCAACCACAACCTAAAATACTACAAGTTTTCATTCAATTAACAATTAGTTGTACAACAATTATCATCTTTAATAAACTTACAAGTACTAACAGCAAGAATAGCACCTAAAAAAGGAGCTGTTAAGTACAACCAAATATCCTTATAGTGCCCAGAAATAATTGCAGGTGCTAATGATCTAATAGGATTCATTGAGGCTTTGGTCATGGGACCAGCAAACATAGCTTCTAATAACACCACACCACCAATAGCGATTCCTGCCATTATACCAACTTCTTTACTTCCTGTTGATACGTTTATAATTGTTAACATAAGAAAAAACGTGAGTAAAAATTCAAGAATAAAAGCTCTCCAAGCTTCAAACGAAGGTAAAGTTGCTCCGTAAAACTCACTGGCTGGAAATAAAATAAAAAGAATACCACTAGCAGCAATAGCTCCTAAAAATTGTGCAGTTATAAACTTAGGAACTTCGCTCCAACTAAACTTTTTTGCATAGGCAAACGCTACAGTAACAGCAGGGTTAAAATGGGCTCCAGAAATTTCTCCAAAAGCATAAATCATAGCCATTACAATTAATCCCCAAGTAATCGCAACTCCAACATGAGAAATTGAACCTCCGGTAATTTCATTAATTGTCATAGCACCTGTTCCACAAAATATCATGGCAAAAGTTCCTAAAAATTCTGATACATATTTTTTCATGACATCAAATATAGTAAGCCCGATTTTAAGTTTTTGTTAACATTTGTCGTTTTTTTTAGCCGTATTTTTATGCGCAATCAATTATAAACTATTTATTTTTATGAAAAAACTAATATTAAGCTTGTTAGCTGTAGCTGTAATGGGTACTGCTTCGGCACAAGTTTCTACACCTCAGCCGAGTCCACTTTCTAAATTAGAACAAAAAGTTGGATTAACAGATGTTACTGTAGAATATTCGAGACCAGGAATGAGAGGTCGTACTATATTTGGTGATTTAGTTCCTTACGGAAAATTATGGAGAACTGGAGCTAACGCGAATACCGTTGTTACTTTTAGTAATGATGTTAAAATAAACGGAGTGGCTCTTAAAAAAGGTAAATATGCAGTATTTACTAAGCCAAGTGCTAACCAATGGGAAGTAATTTTTTATACTGACACAAACAATTGGGGTACTCCTAGAAACTGGGATGATGCTAAAGTTGCTTTAAAAACTACAGCTAAAGTTGAAAAAATGCCAATGAAAATTGAAACATTTACAATTACTTTAGACGATTTAACTAACAACTCTGCAGTATTAGGTATGTTATGGGAAAACTCTTATGCTGGTGTTAAATTTGAAGTACCTACAGATAAAGAAGTTTCTGCAAGTATAGAAAAAGTAATGGCTGGCCCTGGACCTGCTGATTACTTTGCTTCTGCTTCTTATTATTTAGAAGAGGGTAAAGATATCAACCAGGCTGTTAAGTGGATTGACAAAGCTGTTGATATGACAAAAGATAAGCCACGTTTTTGGTACTTACGTAAACAATCATTAATTCACGCTAAGGCTGGAAACAAAAAAGGTGCCATTAAAGCTGCTAAAGAATCTTTAAAATACGCTGAAAAAGCAGGTAATGCAGATTATATTAAAATGAACAAAGACTCTTTAAAAGAGTGGGGAGCTTAATCCCAAAATATCATTACCAAAAAAACTCGAGATTATTCTCGAGTTTTTTGTTTAAAAAATACAACTATGAAAAGAATAACTGTTTTTTGTGGTTCTAGTTTAGGAACCGATATTATTTATGAAAACCAAGCCATAATGCTTGGCAAAGTATTAACCAAGCATAACATAGGTTTAGTTTATGGTGGTGCTGATGTTGGTTTAATGGGCGCTATTGCCAATAGTGTACTTAAAAACAATGGTGAAGTTATAGGTGTACTTCCTCATTTTTTACAACAAAAAGAAATTGCTCACAACAATCTTTCACACTTGTATTTAGTAGATACAATGCATGAAAGAAAAAACAAAATGAATGATCTTTCTGATGGTGTAATAGCTATGCCAGGTGGTTTTGGAACTTTAGAAGAGTTTTTTGAAATGCTTACATGGGCTCAATTAGGGTTACATCAAAAACCTATAGGTATTTTAAATATAAGTGGTTTTTATAACGAACTATTAAACTTTATAGATACTATGGTTAATAAGGGCTTTTTAAAAAACGTAAATAGAGATATGATATTAGTAAGCGATCAACCTGATGTATTAATTGAAAAAATGAAAGCTTACAAGGCTCCTAATGTAAGTAAATGGATAACTAAAGAAACTAATTAAGTTATTATGAATTTAATCTGAATACAATATTGACAATAAAAAATCCGATGAGCTTTCACTCATCGGATCAAAAAACCATGCTCTTTTTCTAAGCAATTCCAAAAAATCAAAAATCTAAAATTTAAACTACTATTATTGTTTTTCAAACACTACTACAAATTCTGTATTAGCGGCATCATTCACATGGTGTAATTCTAATCTTGTTTCTGTAACTGCTGTGATATACCAATCATCATCTAAATCCCAATATGGATTTTCTCCTAAATAATTGATAACACAACGAAGGTTTTCACTACTATCTCTTACCACATTCCAACTTAATGTTGATACTTCATTGTTTAAGGTTGCTACTAAGTTTGTATTCCCTTCAAAATTGAAATTTATACCGTTAAACTGAGCAGTTATTTCTTGAGATTGTTGCGTAGTATATGTAATACTCCACGTTCCATTTGTTAAATAACTTTTAATCGCATCTACATCTTGATCTGAAGCTGAACTACAAGTCCTGTAAATTTTTAACTCTTTATTATCGGCAACTAATTCTATATAATCATTAGTTAGTTGAGAAACTCTATAATATCCACTTAACTCACTATTGTTATACAACTCTAAACCAAAAGTTAACTGACCATTGTTTAAGTTTTCTGCTTCAAAATTACCATAGTAAATTACTGTACCATTTTGAGCAGTAGCAAAACCTGTTTCAAAGAAATCAAACTTGTATGGATTGTTTGCTGTCATATCTACACCGTCCATAATAAATTGCTCTACAGCCCAAGAACACTCATTAATAATATTCATAAAATCAGTTTGAGAGTAACACTCTTGCTTTTCTATGATAAAATACGCTCCTGATTCATTTATAAATTTAATTCTATCTTCAGCACATTCATACACCTTCCATACTCCATTTACTGCTTGAATACTTGGTAATGCTACATTTCCGAATTCAATTTCTAAATTTCCTGTTGCAGATAAAGACGAAGACCAGTATGCTTCACCCTGTTGTGCCCCATTCGTTAACAATAATGTACCACCTGTGTAAAAATCTAAATCAAAATTTACAAGATCATTACTTCCGTTAAAATCTACTATATTCCAAACACAAGCATCTAAATATTCGGTTATTTCAGACTCAGAACATGCTGGGGTATTTTGGTTACAATCTTTCTCTACAATCATTTCAATATTATCTTGTAAAAAGAAAAACTTACCATCATAAGAACAATTGTTAATAGTCCATACTCCATTAAAATCTTCATGTACACCTCCAGATAATTGAGAAATTTCAACAACAACACCTTCTGTAGTTAATGATGTACTCCAAACACCTTGGTGTTCTACCCCATTATTGGTTACAACTAACTCTTGGTTTGCTCCAAAATAAACATCTAAATCTGCTAACTGGTTATCACCATTATATGAGGTAGCTACCCAATGGCAAGTCATTAATAAATCATCTACATAAGCTTCTGTACAATCAAAGTCATTATCATCATCATTGTAATCATTATCATCATCTTCATCACAAGCATCCTCAGCACTGCTGATGGCCTCATCTAACTCTTGATTATTAGTAACTTCTATAACTTCACCTGTTGCTGTTACCATATTTACAGGGAAATTTAAACTTGCTATAACTGCTCCATCTAAATTATCTATAAAATAATACAGCTCTGCATCTGTACTAATTGTTTTAGTTTCTACAATTTGAAAATCTGAATTATAAATTGAAAAAGCTATTGGATATTGAAAATCTATACACTCTATATCATCATCAGGTGCATTTTCTTCTAAACAATCTTCTGCTAAGTCTAATAATTCATCTTGACTATTAATTGTAACTTCTGAATGATTACTTAATATAACTGTTATAGGAAATGAAATAACGACTTCGTCGTTATCATTGGTAAAAGCATCTAAAATTTCCTCTATAGCATCAAAATCGGTAACATTTTCTACCACTACTGTTTCTCCGTTTGCTACCACAGTTACTGGTAACTGAACTTCTAGACAGCTAGCATAATCTATAATATTATCGTGAGATCCGTCATTAATTGCGGTTCTTCTTAAATACGTTGCTGTTGATGAATTGGCTTCAATAACAGCTTGTTCATCGGGTCCGGTAATTCTGACTACTTCTTCTTGACAAGAAACAATTAAAAAAAGTGTCATCACTTTTAATAAAAGAAACTGTTTTAAATTTTTCATACTATTCATATTTTAATAATTAACTAGTTTTTACAAAGCTTGTTTGTGCTTTTCATATATAAAACAGTTTAGATTCAAAAATTCCTACCTTGAAATTAAAAAAAAATTACGTAACCTTTGTAAAAATGAATTTAAGCCCCTGTTTATGAGTAAAAATCTGTATTCAAATATTTGCCAACAAAGTTTATTTGAAGCTTTTTTTAGAAAGCATTCTAAAAACTTACACAACTACTTATATTATAAGTATGGTGAAAAATTGAATCCTCAAGATAAAATGCAAGAAGCTTTTATTAAATTATGGGAAAACTGTAAAAAAGTGACTCCAGAAAAAGCCAAAAGCTTTGTATATACTACTGCCAATAATTTAATGTTAAATGAAGTAGCGCATCAAAAGGTGGTATTACAACATCAAAAAATAAAACCTAAAGAACATACAAATGAATCTCCTGAATTTATTTTAGAAGAAAAAGAATACTTGCAAAAACTTGAAAAAGCTATTGCAAATTTAACAGAAGCAGAACGTGTTGCCTTTTTAATGAATAGAACAGAAGGTAAAAGATTTAAAGAAATTGCCGAAATATTAGACATTAGTACGAAAGCTGTTGAAAAAAGAATTTACGGTGCTTTAAAAAAATTAAGAGCACAAATAGAAGAATTATAAAAAAATAAAAAATTTAGGTAGGAATTTCTTCTACTTACCTGTTATATATACGAACACCGAATAATGAATAGAGAAGATTTAATAAAAAAATGGTTAGATAACAATCTAAATTCACAAGAGCAACAAGCCTTTGAAGCTCTTGATGACTATAATGCGTTAACTAAGTTAGATAGATTTGCAAAAGGTTTTTCTGCTCCTGAATTTGATTCAGAAGCTACATTTAAAAACATTGTTGCTGCTACTAATTCTTCAAAAAAATCTACTAATTGGATTACCTACGCAACTAAAATTGCTGCAATGTTAGTAATTAGCTTTGGATTTTATTTTTTGTTTTACAATACTTCAACAGAATACCAAACAGATTATGCTGAAAAAACTGCTTTTACTCTTCCTGATAACTCAGCAGTTTCATTAAATGCTCAATCTCAACTATCTTTTAACAAGAAAAATTGGAATACTAAAAGAGATGTTAACTTAACTGGAGAAGCTTATTTTAAAGTAGAAAAGGGAAGTACTTTTAATGTTATTACTCAAGCCGGTACTATAACCGTATTAGGTACGCAATTTAATGTAAAAGAGCGTTCTAATTACTTTGAAGTTACTTGTTATGAAGGGTCTGTTAAAGTTACGCACCCTAAAAAAACAATAGTTTTAAAACCAGGTGATTCATTTGTAGTGTTAAATAATGAAATCATCAATAAAAACACAAATAATACAGCACCTAGCTGGATTAAAAATACCTCTGAATTTAAAAGCGTGCCTCTACAACAAGTAATTAATGAGTTAGAAATTCAATACAATATTACCATTAACACAAAAAATATAGATACAAATAAACTATTTACTGGAAAGTTTACACATACTAATTTAGAGGTCGCATTACAATCAGTAACAATTCCATTATCTTTAAAATACAGTAAAAACAACAATACAATTTCATTAACACGTGAATAAAGAACTAAAAATTACACTACTTTTTTTATTTCTTTTTTTAGGAAGATTTTTTATTTCGGCTCAAATAAAAAATCAACCCTTAGAAAAACTTTTACCTGCTATTGAAAAAAAATATCAGGTAAGTTTTTCTTATGCAGATACTACTATTAGAGGTATATCTGTAAATTTAAACATGAAGAACCTTAGTTTGCAAGAAGTACTCTTTTTTTTGCAACAAAATACCCCCCTTGTTTTCATCCAAATTGATGAAGTTTACATCTCCATTTCAAAAAAGCCTGAAGAAAATTCCCCTTTTGTTTTTGAAGAGCTCAATGAAGTGGTAGTAAACAATTATTTAACTACCGGTATATATAAAAACAATACCGGTAGTATAAGTATACAACCTCAAAAAATGGGAATTTTACCAGGGTTAACAGATACTGATGTATTGCATAGTATTCAATCATTACCAGGAATTATTAGTGTAGATGAAAGTGTTTCTAACATTAATATACGTGGAGGAACACATGATCAAAATTTGATATTATATGAAGGAATAAGAATGTACCAATCGGGACATTTTTTTGGTTTAATATCAGCTTTTAATCCTAATTTAACTAAAAATGTTACTGTTATAAAAAACGGAGCGAATGCTAAATATGGTGAAAATATATCAGGAGTTGTAGATTTAAAACTAGAAGATATTGTTACCAATCAAACTCATTACGGTGGGGGTATAAATTTAATTGCTATTGATGGTTTTGCTTCGTTACCCTTTAACAAAAAAACAAGCATACAAATTGCTGCAAGAAGATCCGTTACAGATTGGGTGAACACTCCTACTTATGATAATTATTTTAAAAGAATATTTCAGGATTCAGATTTAACAAATACAAATGATGCAGCAGTTTCTAAAGACGAAGATTTTTATTTTTACGATGCTTCTTTAAAATTTTTATATGATATTACTGAAAAAGATCAGATTCGAATAAATTTTTTAACTGTTTTTAATGATTTAAATTATCAAGAAGAAGCTACTATTAACTCTCAAGATGAAGTAATTTTTAGTAGTCTTACACAAAAAAACCTTGCTACTGGAATAACTTATCATAAATTATGGAATGATAACTATAATTCAACACTTCAGGCCTATTTTACTAATTATGATTTGGATGCTAGCAATTACGACTTTGTTAACAATCAACAACTAATACAAGAGAATAAAGTTACAGAAGCCGGAATTAAGCTAGATAACAACCTAATTTTATCTAATAATTTTAAATTAAACTTTGGAGCACAAGCTCTAGAAGTTGGTATAAGTAACTTACAAGATGTAAACAATCCTCCTTTTGAAAGTTATATTAAATATGTTTTAAGAACATTAGTTGGGTATGCTGAGACTACTTATCAATCTAACGATAAAAATACACTGCTTACTGTTGGTTTTCGTAATAATTACTTTACAAAATTTAAACAAAACAGCTTAGAACCAAGGTTGCATTTTAGTCAGCAATTTTTAAATTATTTTAATTTTGAATTTTCTGGAGAATTAAAAACACAAACCTCAACACAAGTTATAGATTTACAAAAAGATTTTTTAGGAATTGAAAAAAGGCGTTGGATTTTAGCAAATAATGATGATATTCCTATTTTAAAAAGTAAACAAGTTAGTGCTGGAATTAGCTTTGAACAAAACAAATTATTAATTTCTGCAGAAGCTTTTATAAAAAAGGTAGATGGTATTACTGCTAAAAGTCAAGGGTTTCAAAATCAATTTCAGTTTATAAATGATATCGGAAGTTATACCATTCATGGTATAGACTTTTTGATTAATAAACGGTATCAAAACTTTAGTACCTGGTTAAGTTATACTTTTAGCGAAAACACTTACACTTTTAACAACCTTCATAACGGAAATGCTTTCGCTAACAACTTTGATATAAAACATACAATTAATTTTGCAGGTACATACAAGTGGAACAATTTAAAATTTGCGTTAGGACTTAATTGGCGTTCTGGTAAACCTTATACTCAAGCAGATTATGTTGAAAACAATGAAATTGTATACAAATCTCCCAACGGAAGTAGATTACAAGACTATGTTAGATTAGATTTTTCTTCAACTTATAACTTTAGCATTGGTAAGCATCAAGCTAAAGTAGGAGTTTCTATTTGGAATGTTTTAAATAAACAAAACGTATTAAACACCTACTTTACCAATGATGGTGAGAATATTTCAAAAATTGAAAACTATTCTTTAGGGTTAACACCCAACGTAAGTTTTAGTATTTCTCTGTAAAGATTACTTTATAATACCAAGATGAATAATTCTTCCTCCTGATTGATTTACAGGATTAACACTTTTACCTACAACAATTCCGTCTTCAGGAGCCATATACTTTTTAATTGTTGCTCCAAATACATCTCTTAACGTGGCTATATGATCACCTTTTTTAACAATATCTCTTAAATCTACATGTACCGTTAACAAACCTCCTTCATCGGTATATAACCAATATGATTTTTTACAAATTACCGTTGATTTTTTAGCCTCTTCAATTTCATCGTCAATAATACCTAAACTACATAAAACATTGTGTACACCCGCTAAACCACTTTTTATTACTTTTTTTTGAAAACTATGTGGGTTTCCAACTTCAATAGTAATAGAAGGAATTCCAAGTTCCTCTGCAGCACCTCTTAAAGTACCATCTGAAGCTGCAGTATTAACTATTATCTCAGCGTTTTGAAGTAGAGCAAACTTTTTAGCAATAGGCTTACTCATATCACTACGAATATAAAATGAGTTAACTCTTCCGAAACTTGCTGTATGAAGGTCTAATAAGTAATCTAACTTTTTTACTACTTTATCTAAAAACCTACTAGCATAAACATCACTGGCGTTTCCTTGTAAATCTCCAGGCATAATTCGGTTTATATCTACACCATCAGAAAAAACTCGCGTATTTAAAATAAATGATGGAACATTAACAATAGGCACCCCAACAATGGTACCTTTCATAGTAGCTGTATCTAACTCTTTAAATAAACGTTGTATTACAGATATACCATTTAACTCATTACCATGAACCGCAGCTGTTAACCCTAAAACTGGCCCTCCTTTTGCTCCTTTAGCTACCATAACCGGTATGCTAATTGGCTCTCCTAATTGATTGGTAGTTAACTGTAACCAAAACTTTTTTATAGTATTGGCAGGTATTTTATCTAACTTTAATTTTGTTACAAGTTTAGCCATAAATTAAAATAGTTCATTTAACAAAGTACTATCGTTATTTAATGACGTAAATAACTTCTTTTTGAATTTATTTTTACTCCCCATGAGATTATGACACATTTTATCAATAGCGATGGTAGATAATACGGTTTGAATAAAAGTTTCTATTAAATCGTCAATTCCTAAACCAAGTTTGTTATAATCTCTTCGATCCATAATCATTAATCTATTAGTGTCAGAAGTCCATTGATTTTCTCCAAGTTTAATAGATAAATTTGTACCTAACATAGCCCAAGAATCTTTACTACTTTCCAAATCATTTGTTAACGGTAACAATGCTCTTCTAGAGTACATACATAAAGGCCTTATTCCATCTTTAGTAGTGCTAACCATCATTCTAAAATCAGCCACAAAAGTTTCTCCTTTTTGGTTTGGCATGGTACCAACGTGATAAAATTTTCCTTTTTCGCTAACAGAACTCCAATTGTAGTTTCCAATTAAACTCTGAACTATAAAACGTTCATATTCTATCTCTAAATTCATGAAGTCTTCCAATTCTTTTTCATTTACAATGGTAAAAACTCCTTGCCCTGCATTACTATATGGAATTTTAATAACAGCCTGGCCTCCTAGTCGTTGAACCCATAACGGTATTTCATTTTTACTAACATCCCAAATTGTATCTGGTATATTAATTTTCATACCATGAGGCGCTAACTCAGCATTATAAATATCATAAGCTTTAGCTGCTACCATTTTATTTCTTCCTCCTGCTAAACATGTAATTATTGGGTTTAAGACTTTAGTTTTTGATCCTATCGGAAAACGTGTCCATGGTTTCTGAGTTACATATCTAAAAATACCTCTAACTGGTAACCATTCATTGTTTTGATGTATGTAAAAAATACCATCCTCTATTTTAACATGATTGTTTTCTTCATTAGAAAAATATGGAACTAAGAAAACTTCTTCTTTAAAAACATCAGCTATCACAGCAGCATACCCAGAAGTTTCCATATAATTTTTATCATAAAAAACAGCTAAAACACCATTTTTAACTTTACTTTTTGCCTTTTGAAGCATTGGTTTAAAAGTACGTTCTATTAATAATCGATAGGCTCCGTCTTCTTTATTATCATCTAATAAAGGCATTGATTTTTGACCAGATGGACAAGAATTATTCTCTATAATAACCATGTTTTTATTTCCATCTTCAGATGTGGCATTAATTAAATCAGCTCCGCCCCATAAAAAATGTTTACATTGATATGATAAAATTTCTTCTAACTTTTCTCTATCTACTGTTGGGTGCAAATGACAGTACCTACTAATGATTCTTTCTTTATCTAAGTTTAAAAAAAAGTTAACCATTGGGTGTATTGTAGCATTTAGCACCTTTGGATACCAATGATTTTCGCTATTAAAAGAGTTGGGTGAGATAACCTCTGTTTTTTTCATTATAAATAGTTTACTAAATATTTAAACCAATGTTTTTTGGTACTATTAAAAATAATGAAAAAAAGAATTCAAATTCTTTTAAAACATTAACAAAATTTAAAAAAAATTAAAGAGGAAACTTATTGTTACTCAATAACATTTTTTCTAAAACCTTGTTGTAATAAACTTGCAATGGCTATCACCAATCCACAACCTAATGCGTTTAACCATAGGTAAGGCAAAATATCAAGCTTAAAAACTACAATTATTATAATTTGAGTTAAAATTGCTGCCCAAAAAACTGCTTTTGATTTTATAAATTTTAAAAAGAATGCTATTAAAAAAATACCTAATACGTTACCATAAAAAATAGAACCAATAATATTGACCAATTGTATTAAATTATCAAACAAATTAGCTACACAAGCAACTAAAATAGCTAGTACACCCCAACCTAATGTAAACCATTTAGACATTTTTACATAATGAGCTTCATCTTCATCTTGTTTTTTATGTCTTTTGTATAAGTCAATTGCTGTTGTAGAAGCCAATGCATTTAACTCTGATGCAGTTGATGACATTGCTGCTGATAATATTACAGCTAACAACAAACCAATTAATCCTTTAGGTAAATTATGAAGTATAAAATGGATAAAGACATAATCTTTATCATTGGTTTCAACAATATCATTTGCTTTGTTTATAATAGTTTTTGCCTCTTCTTTTAAACGTAAATCTTCCTGGTTAAGTGATTGTAGTTCACTTTTATTATCCGCAGTTAAACCAGCTAACAACAAGGCTTTCTTATCTTTTTCTATTTGTTGGTGTTTTACTTCTAATTCTTTATATTCTGAATAATATTCAGAATTTTTAACAGCATCATTCGCTTTAGGATTAAAATTCAAAGGTGAAGCATTAAATTGATAAAAAACAAATACCATTACTCCAACTAGTAAGATAAAAAATTGCATAGGCACTTTTAATAATCCGTTAAAAATTAGTCCCAACTGACTTTCTCTAACCGATTTTCCTGATAAGTAACGTTGAACCTGACTTTGATCCGTTCCAAAATATGATAGCATTAAAAAAGTACCACCTAAAAACCCTGTCCATACTGTGTAACGGTTATTTAAATCCCATGAAAAGTCTAACACTTGCATTTTATTAGATGCTCCCGCTATTTCAAGGGCTTTACTAAAAGTTATGCCATCTGGTAAATATTGAAGAATTAAATAAAAAGCCACAAACATACCCGCAAAAATTACGGCCATTTGTTGTTTTTGGGTTACACTAACAGCTTTTGTCCCTCCACTAACGGTGTAAATAATTACTAATACCCCAATAATTATATTTAAATAAATTAAATTCCATCCTAAAACTGCCGATAGTATTATTGCTGGTGCAAAAATAGTAATTCCAGCAGCTAAACCTCTTTGAATTAAAAATAGTATGGCTGTTAAAGTTCTAGTATTAACGTCAAATCTACTTTCTAGGTATTCATAAGCTGTATATACATTAAGTTTATGATAAATTGGAATAAATACCAAGCAAATTATTACCATTGCTAAAGGTAATCCAAAGTAAAATTGAACAAAGCCCATTCCACTATGAAAAGCTTGTCCTGGAGTTGATAAAAAAGTAATAGCACTAGCTTGAGTAGCCATAACAGAAAGTCCAATAGTCCACCATTTAGTTTCTTTTCCTCCTTTAATATAATCTTCTACGTTAGTACTTCCTTTGGTTTTTAAAGCACCATAAACAACAATAAAAAATAAGGTTAAAGAAAGAACAATCCAGTCTAAACTTTGCATAAATAACTAGTTTGAAAAAAATTGAGTAATAAAATAGAATAATATGATATAAATAATGTTAGCTATTAATACTAACGAGTATTCTTTTTTCCAATGATTTTTTATTTGGCTCATACTATAAAATATTATCTATTTAAGGATTTAGAGTTTCTAAAAATAAACATTTATTTTTGGATGAATGATTTTAGAGATTTTAAATAACTACGCACTTATTATTTTTTTATTTTTTGTAATAGCTATACTGTATTCTTCGGTAGGTTTTGGTGGCGGTAGTAGTTATATTGCTGCTCTTACGTTAACAAGCCTTTTACACACTGATATAAAAGTAATTGCTTTGTGTTGTAATATTGTAGTAGTTACCGGAAATGTCTGGAAATATTATCAGAATACGTGTTTAAATTGGTATAAAGTTATTCCGTTAACAATTATTAGTATTCCTGCTTCTTTTTTGGGTGGTTATATTTTACTTAAACAAGAACTTTTCTTTATTATTTTAGGATGCACCCTATTGATAGCCGCTGTAAGTATGTGGTTTTCTAAACAAATAGCATTAAAAACGTATCAAACTAATAATGCTCAGAATAAAAATATATTCTTTGGAGGAGTCATCGGGTTCATTTCTGGTATGGTAGGAATTGGTGGTGGTATTTTTTTAGCTCCTCTATTACATTTAACCAACTGGGATACTTCTAAAAGAATTGCTGCAACAGCTAGTTTTTTTATTTTAGTTAACTCCCTTGCAGGAATTTTAGGTCAATTATCGTCTACTAAAGTTCAGTTAAACTATCCGTTATTAATAACACTTCTACTCACAGTTATAATTGGTGGACAATTGGGGAGTAGCATTACTAATAACTACTTTACGCCTAATCAACTAAAAAAGGCAACCGCTTTATTGATTGCCTTTGTAAGTGTTAGAATATTATTGAAATATTTATACTAATACTCTTGATCTGTAAGTGTATTCATAAATGCAATTACGGCATCTATTTCTTCTTGAGATAGTTGTAAATTATCAAAAGGTAATGTTTGATATTCATTTTTAATACCTAAACCAGCTCCACCGCCTTTATTGTAAAACTCCATTACCTCATCTAAGGTATTGTATACTCCATTATGCATGTAAGGAGCTGTTTTAGCAATGTTTCTTACCGTTGGGGTTTTGAAAAAGTGTTTTCTTTCAGGAGTATTAAAAACATTATACCTTCCTAAGTCACTAGAAAGCTGAGCATTAATAGTATCTGTAGTTTGTGGTACCCCAATAAATTCTAGCTCTGTATCTTTATAATTAGGAGGAACCGTACCATTAAAAACAGGTGCAAAATGACAAGTTGCACACATTGCTTTTCCTGTAAATAAATTAAATCCAAATTTTTCTTCATTCGTTAATGTATTTTCTTCTCCTCTTATATTTCTATCGAACTTAGAATTAAACGTATTTAGTGTTTTTATATAAGATGCAATAGCATGACGTATGTTATAGTCTATTCTTTTATTAGCGTATAAACTTTCAATTTTAGTTTTATACATATCGTTAGATAAAACTCTTGAAACTACAGAATCCATACTCATGTTAAACTCGTTGTGGTTTTCTACCACACCTACCACCTGCCCTTCTATACTACCCGCTCTTCCATCCATAAAAAAGGCTCTTTGGTAAGCTGCATATGTAACTGTTGGTGTATTTCTAGTTTGATTTTCATCAAAAGTTTTTCTTCCGTCTGTAAAAGCTAAATCTTTAACGTGGCATGTTGCACAAGCCATGTTATAGTTTTTAGATAAGGATACATCATTAAAGAGTTCTTTACCAAACTCAATTTTATCTACAAGATTTGTAGTATCACTTAAATGATCAGAAAAATAACTTAAATTTATGGCATCTTCACCAAATAAATAACGCATGTTATTAGATAGTGCCATTTCAAAAGGAAAAACTACTTCCCAATCTTTTTGTATAGCTATTAATAACTGTAACTGCTTATTTGTATGATTTTTAATAAAACTGAATCTATCAAAACTATTAAACTCATGTGATAAAGCTACTTGAGCCTCTTGTAGAGCATTAATAAAGTCTTGTTTTACTTTTGAGTTTTTAAATTTATGTTCGTTTAACTGAATTATATCAATTAAAGTTTGATAAGCATACGAACTTTCTTTTAAAGACTGACTTAATACCGGTGAATCGAACCCTGTTATACCAGTAGTAGCTATTCGCGTAATTTCATCTCGAAGAAGCCATACAATATGGTAATCTTTCAATTTAAGCATTACGTTATCTTTAACCAATTTTAATCTAGCACTTGTTACTTTAATTGCTCTGTTTAAAACGGTTGTGTCAATTGTTTCTTCATACAAGTTCTCTTCTATTACCTGAAAACCTATTGGAGTTAATACTTTTGTGTCTTTGCTAGCCTCTCCTTTTACCTGAATAATATTAGGAGCATTTAAAGATTTATAGTTGTTTCTATCTGTAAACGCTAAAATAGGTTCTGCTAACTTAAAATTCTTTCTTGCATTCACATACAATTCTTTTTGCGATGCTAATGAGCTCCCCTTCATTTGATTTAGGTTTTTTATAGATTTTGATAAAAAACCTACATATAACGAGGTTAAATCTGCCACATTATTGGTTGCTTTGGCATAATTTCCTTCATTATTTTTACATCCTACAATCAAAAGCAAAAGACATACACAAAGGTATGCCTTAGCTTGACTTAATATGTCTTTCATAAATTATCTCTCTAATCCAGTAACTACATGTAATACAGAACCTTCTTTTCTGTTTTCTAAATCAGGATTTGCCATTGGATCTGTAAAAGATGTTCCATCTGCAGGCTCCCAACCATGATTTTGTGTAATTACTAAAAATGTATTTTCTCCTGTATTAACTTTATCAGTAATATCAATCATACCTGTAATTTCCCACATTCTATCTTCTGCACCGTAACCAGCAGCAGCGGCAGCTACTTGATCACATTCCAATACAACTTTTAACTCACCAGTAGTTAAGTTATATTGATATAATCTTGCATAGTGTAATTTGTTTCCAGAAGGAGCAATTGCAGGATCTTCTTGAATATATGCATAGTTTTCGGTAACTAATATGTTATCTGGAGATAAAAACTCTTCAGCTTCTCCTCCTACTACATCCCCATCTAATACACATGTAATTTTACCAGCACCTGTAGGGTCATTTTCGTTTAATACAACTTTATAAATACGACCAGATATTGTTCCTTTTCCTACTAAATCTGGTTTATCTCTACCTGTAACAGCAAAATAAATTTCTCGATTATTAGCTGCAGAACCTCTTCTCCAATCGATATCTTCTAAACGAGAGAATCCCATTACACCTTTTGCTTTACATTCAGCATCTAAAGCATCTATTTCAGTTTCCATTAATTCTACAAACTCTACGTCATATTCTGTACCTTCTTCCATATCAACTTCATAGTCAACACCAGCTGTAGTAACTTTTAATCCGTATAATTTACCTCCATATAAATCTCCTTGATCACCAACATACATACCTAAGTGACCTGATGGTACAAAATTATCACCTTGGTCATCTCCAATAAATACTACTGTTTTACCAGCATATGCGTTTTGATTTAATGCAACTGCATTTTCTGTTGACCATTGTCCTAAAGCTGGTAACATATTTGGACTACTAGCTTCTGTAGTTGCTCTGTAAGGATTGGTAGCAAAAACTCCTTTAGAAGCTCCACCCCATTCTCCACCAGATAAATATAATGGTCCAAATCCGTGTTCTTCTGGAGTAATCATAGATCCTGAACACTGAGCAGTTTCTGCAGTAGCGGCTGCATTTAAAATATACTCTCCTTTTGCAGGTTTCAAGTTTTCTGTTAACGTGATTCTAGCAATAGAATAATCTGCTTCAATATTATTTATTAACGTAAAGGTACCATTACCATTTTTTAATAAACCTGCACCGTCTGCCATAGAGCCATAAATAAAGTCCGGAGAGGCAGGAATAACATCTTCTGAAGATAAGATTGGTGTAACTACTACAGATGAAAACTCAGCAGTAGTACTTAAAAAGTTAGGCGTTTTGGATTCGTTTAAGTATGCAGTAGCATCAGCCCCATCTTGACCGTCAGCCCCGTCCTGACCATCTTGACCGTCTACTCCATTAACACCATCAACGCCATCATTAACATCTTCACAAGCAGTAAATGTGGTAAAGCTAACCGATATAGCTAATAAAGCAGCAAAGCTTAATTTTAATTTTTTCATTATAATATTTTTTTAGTTTTTGGTTACCCCAAATAAACCGCCTGTTTGTAAACATTACATCAATGCTATTTTAAGTTCAGTTAAACAAAATGTAAATTTTATTAACTAAAGATGATTAATTAGAATAGTTATAAATAAAAAAGCGATTGGAAAAATCCAATCGCTTTCTTATATCAATTAAAATATTTTCTTAGCCCAGCCAAGCATTTAACATCCAAATTGTTTTCTCTTGTTCAACTATAAAATCGCTCATCATAGAATTTGTACCTTCATCTTCGGCTTCATCGGATAAATCAAGAATTTCACGTTCAATTTTTAATAATTCAGATAAAGAATCTACTACTAATTGTACAGATTCAACATCTTTACTAATATTTTTACCTACTGGTACTTTAGCAGCTTTGGTGTAATCTTCAAAAGTATGCAACGGCACACCTTGCAAAGTTAAAATACGTTCAGCAATTAAATCTATCTTTAATTGTGAGTCTGTATATAACTCTTCAAATTTGGTATGTAATTCAAAAAAATTCTTTCCTTTAATATTCCAGTGCAAACCTCTTAAGTTTTGATAATACAGTTGAAAATTTGCTAAAAGTTTATTTAAGTCCGATACTAAATTTTCTGATTTTTGTTTATCTAAACCTATGATTGTCTTTGCCATAACGTATATATTTTTGTTAGTTTCTATTTATATTTCAAATTTACGGCAATTTTAACGCTTCAAACTATCAATTATATTGATAGTTTTTATATCTTTATATAGATAAATTATACAGAAATGACAATCACACAACTTAAATATACCTTAGCTGTTGCAGAGCATAAAAACTTTACCGTAGCAGCAGAGCATTGCTTTGTTACACAACCCACTTTAAGTATGCAAATACAAAAGCTGGAAGAAGAATTAGATGCTAAAATATTTAATAGATCTAAAAAACCTATTGAACTTACACCATTAGGAGAACGAATTGTTGAACAAGCAAAAGTTATTGTTGATGAAAGTAACCGAATAATGGATATTGTACATCAACAAAAAGGATATGTTGGAGGTGAATTTAAATTAGGAATTATTCCTACCATAATGCCTACGTTACTTCCAATGTTTTTGAAAAACTTTACGAGAGCCTACCCAAAAGTTCAATTAATTATTGAAGAACTAACAACTGAAGAAATTATTAGAAAGTTAACAGAAGGTCACATAGATGCTGCCATAGCCGCTACTCCTTTAAATAACGATGTAATTAAAGAAAGAGTATTGTATTATGAGCCTTTTGTTGGATTAGTACCTCAAGAACATCCATTATTTAAAAAATCTAAAATAGAAGTTGAAGACTTAGAAGTTGAAGACATTTTATTATTAGAAGATGGACATTGTTTTAAAGATAGTGTTGTTAATTTGTGTAGAACAAATAAGGGTGAAAACAAAAAACATTTTCAATTAGAAAGTGGAAGTTTCGATACCTTGATTAAACTATCTAAAGATGGTTTAGGTATGACATTACTCCCTTACCTAAATACTCTTGACCTTTCCGAACAAGATAAAGCACATTTACGCGAATTTGTTTCTCCTCCACCTGCTAGAGAAGTAAGTTTAATTTACCATAAATCGCAACTAAAAATGCAATTAATAGAAGCTTTAAAAAGTACTATTGATGGAGTTATTAGAGGTGCCATTGCTTTTAGTGATGTAGAAATTATTAGTCCTTTACAAAAGGCATAAAAAAGGGAAGCTTTTGCTTCCCTTTTTTTATTTACATTGATTATGAATACATTTTTTCACGTAATTCTTTAACCTTTGGATCATCTAAATAATCATCAAAAGTTGCATATTTATCGATTACTCCGTTTGGTGTAATTTCTATAATTCTATTAGCAACAGTTTGAGCAAACTCGTGATCATGAGTTGTAAACAAAACAGTACCTTTAAAATTAATAAGAGAGTTATTTAATGATTGGATAGATTCTAGATCTAAGTGATTTGTAGGCTCATCTAGTAATAAAATATTAGCTCTTGTCATCATCATTCTAGACAACATACAACGTACTTTTTCTCCTCCAGATAACACATTACTCTTTTTAAGAGCTTCTTCTCCAGAGAAAATCATTTTTCCTAAAAATCCACGTAAGAAAACCTCTTCACGCTCTTCTTCAGTTTGTGCATATTGACGTAGCCAATCTACTAAATTTAAATCACCATTTTGGAAAAACTCTGAGTTATCAGATGGTAAATACGATTGGGTTGTTGTAACTCCCCATTGATATTTACCAGCATCAGCTTCTACATTATCAGTAATAATTTGATAAAACGCTGTAGTAGCTTTAGAATTTTTAGAGATAATAGCTACTTTATCTCCTTTATTTAAATTAATATCTATATTAGAAAATAAAACCTCACCTTCAGCATCTTTTTTAGCTAAACCTTCAATATTTAAAATTTGATCTCCAGCTTCTCTATCTCTATCAAAAATTATTGCAGGGTATCTTCTACTTGATGGTTTGATTTCATCTACATTTAACTTCTCAATCATTTTTTTACGAGAAGTAGCTTGTTTAGACTTAGCTACGTTAGCCGAGAAACGACGAATAAATTCTTCTAATTCTTTCTTTTTATCCTCTGCCTTTTTATTTTGTTGTGCTCTTTGCTTGGCTGCTAATTGACTAGATTCATACCAGAAAGTATAATTACCTGAAAAATGATTAATTTTTCCGAAGTCTATATCAGAAATATGTGTACAAACTGCGTCTAAGAAGTGACGGTCGTGAGAAACCACTATTACTGTATTATCGTAATTCGCTAAAAAATTTTCTAACCAAGATATAGTTTCAAAATCTAAATCGTTGGTAGGCTCATCCATAATTAATACATCCGGATTACCAAATAAACACTGTGCTAACAACACACGTACTTTTTGCTTACCATCTAAATCTTTAACTAATGAATAATGAAAGTCTTCTTTAATTCCTAAGTTAGATAATAATGCAGCAGCTTCTGCATCTGCATTCCAACCATTCATTTCTTCAAACTTTACCTGTAATTCACCAATTTTCTCGGCGTTCTCATCGGTATAATCAGCATATAAAGCATCTATTTCTTTTTTAATTTGATATAGATCTTTATTACCCATTACTACAGTTTCTAAAACAGTAAAATCATCAAAAGCATAATGATCTTGAGATAATACAGACATACGTTTTCCTGGTTCTAAATGAACGTGACCAGAAGTTGGTTCTAACTTTCCTGATAATATTTTTAAGAAAGTAGATTTTCCGGCTCCGTTTGCTCCAATAATTCCGTAGCAATTCCCTTGGGTAAACTTAGTATTTACTTCATCAAATAAAATACGCTTACCAAACTGAACTGATAAATTAGAAACTGATAACATTTTACGATTTTTTAAATTCGCTGCAAAAGTATAAAATAAGATATTCTTTAAAGAATTTGAAAAGAATTATTTATTTAGTTAAAAATCATTTAAAAAAATTTGTTTTAACAAGGTATTAACAACTAAATTTGGCGCTTATACATATTTTTGAACGGTTAAACTGTACATGACACACACTAAATGACAAAATATATATTACCATTACTAACAATATTTTTTCTAAGTTGTAGTAAATCCCCCAAAAAAGAGTTTACATATTTTGGCGGGAAAATAATAAATCCAAAAACAGACTTTGTGGTTTTATTTGACAACGAAAAACCGTTAGACACCATAAAGCTCAAGAATGACCATACTTTTATGGGAAAACTTAAAGGTATACATTCAGGATTGTACTACTTTAAACATGGGCCCGAACATCAGTTTGTATATTTAGAACCTAATGATAGTTTATTAATACGTTTAAACACCTGGGATTTTGATGAATCTTTAGTGTTTAGTGGGGTAAATGCCGATAGAAATAATGTGTTAATCGAAGCGTTTTTACAAACGGAAATAGACCAGCGTAATTTTTACAAATATTATACGCTACAACCAGAACAGTTTAAGCTTAAAGTTGATTCTTTATTAAATAGAAAAGCTAACTTTATTGAAGACTACAAATTAAATAATAATGAAACTTCTGAACAGTTTTTAAAAACATTAAGTATTGCTTTAAACTACCCTATTTACACGAAAATAGAAAATTACATTGCTCAAAAAAAATTAAAAAACTTACCTGATAATTTTGCGAATCATAGAGAGTTAACCAATATAAACTTAGATTCTTTAATGTTTTTTGGTACTTATTATAGATATGTACAAGCTAATTTATATGGTGAAGTTTATCAAAATGATAATTATAAAACCAATGATGATTACACGGTTGCTCTTTTAAATGATATTGATAAAAAAATTGTATCAGAAAAATCTAAAAACAGAATGTTACGTAGAGCGGCCATTCGTCATTTTTATGATAAATCTAGCTGCCACGTAAACAAGCAAATGTTTGATACTTTTTTAAACCTTACCTCAGATAATGAAGATAAAGAAGAAATGAAACGTTTGTTAAATGATATTTACAAATTAAACAAAAACAAGCAGCTTCCGGATTTTAAAATGGTTTCACCACAAGGAGCTATTGAAAATGTTAGTGAATTAGCGGCCAATAAAAAAACTATCATTTATTTCAGAAATAGTAAACGTTCTTCCAAAGATTGGGTTGCAAAACGTATCAATTATTTAGTTCATAATAACCCAGATAAGACTTTTTTAGTGGTTAATATGGATACTAAAAAAGAATATGTACCTAATTTAGACATCAAATTACAGTATTATTTAACCTCTGATAGTGAAGCTCGTGAATTTTTAACAAGTAAATTGCCTAGGGTGGTTTTAGTAGACGAAAACGGAATAGTAGTGAACGGATTCGCCTCTTTATCATCAGAAAAAATAAATTCACAAATTAAAGAATTATAAAATTTCACGTTTTTTTACAGTTAAACCGTTTATTTGCCGTACTTTTGCGCCGTCCAAACTCTAAGGAGTAATAATAATCAAGAATTCGCGGATGGGGCATCTGTGGATTCAGCATAATACACAGTATGTCAAATTTTATAGATCTAGGCTTGTGCGAGCCTATTAATCGTGCGTTAACAGATTTGGGTTACGAAAAACCTACAGTAATTCAAGAAAAAGCAATTCCACAAATTTTATCATCTCAACAAGATTTAAAAGCATTTGCACAAACCGGTACCGGAAAAACTGCAGCTTTTAGTTTACCTATAGTTGAACAAGTTGATACTGAAAATAGAAATACACAAGCTATTATTTTATCACCAACTCGTGAGCTAGCTGTTCAAATTGGTAATAATATTAAAGAATTTGCTAAATATATGCCAGACCTTAAAGTAACAACAGTTTACGGAGGTTCTAATATTGATGAGCAAATTAGAAAGCTAAAAAAAGGAGTTCACATTGTGGTAGGTACTCCAGGTAGAACTGTTGATTTAATTAACAGAAGAGCACTAAAACTAAGCAATGTGCAATGGGTAGTTTTAGATGAAGCTGATGAGATGTTAAACATGGGATTCAAAGATGAATTAGATACCATTTTAGCAGCTACTCCAGATACTAAACAAACTTTATTATTCTCTGCTACCTTCCCTAGAGAAGTAGAATCTATTGCTAGAAACTACATGGTTGATCCAGTAGAAGTAGCTTCAGGTCAGAAAAACGAAGGAAGTAACAATGTAACACATGAGTATTATTTAGTTACAGAAAGAACTCGTTATCCTGCTTTAAAGAGAATTGCAGATATTAACCCTAACATTTACGCAATAGTTTTCTGTAGAACTCGAAGAGAAACTCAGGAAATTGCAGATAAATTAATTCAAGACGGCTACAACGCTGATTCTTTACATGGTGATTTATCACAAGCACAAAGAGACAGTGTTATGGAAAAGTTTCGTAAGAAAAATATCCAAATGCTAGTTGCAACAGACGTTGCTGCTCGTGGATTAGATGTTGATAACCTTACACATGTTATTAACCACAAGTTACCAGATCAAATAGAAAACTACAACCACCGAAGTGGAAGAACTGGTAGAGCTGGTAATACAGGAGTTTCTATTGTTTTAGTAAACAAAAAAGAAAAAGGGAGATTACACCCTATTGAAAGAATATTAAAAAAGAAATTTGTTCATACTCCTATTCCAACTGGAGATGAAATTTGTAAAACTCAACTTTTCCATTTAATAGACAAGGTTGAAAATACACAAATCAATACAGAACAAATTGATGCTTTTTTACCTAACATCTATGATAAATTAGCTGATTTATCAAGAGAAGAGTTAATTCAGAAATTTGTATCAGTAGAATTTAATTCATTTTTATCTTACTATAAAGATGCTGATGATTTAAATAACCTTGTATCTAAAGGAAGAGCTACAGATCGTTTATCTGATGAGAATATGACTCGTTTCTTTATAAACATTGGTAGAAAAGATAGATTAAACCCTGCTAAGTTAATTGGTTTAATTAATGAGCAAGGTATTGGTAAAAATGTAGAAATTGGTGCCATTGATATTTTAGATACTTTCTCTTTCTTTGAAATTGATAAAAACTTTGAAGATGATACTTTAACCGCTTTTGGTGAAAACAACCCTGAGTTTAGTGGTAGAAAAGTTAATGTAGAAGTTACTAAAAACGATCGTAAATCTGGCGGTGGAAGACGCAGAGGTGGAAACGGCGGAAGAAGAAGAGATGGTGGCGGACGCAGAAAAGAAGCTTCTGGAGGAAACAAAGGAGGTTTTGGAAGACGTAGAAGTGAAAATAAAAGTGGCGGAAGTTTTAAAAAAGAAGGAAATAAAGACTTCGGAAGAAAACGTAGAAGTCCAAGAAGAACAGCATAATAAAAAATCCCGCTTTATAAAGCGGGATTTTTTTTACAACCAAACTAACATTTATTTATATAAATTAAACTATTATGCTATCTAAAAAATAAATTCTATGTCCTAATGTGAATTAAGTATATAAAACAGAACATTAAAAGCTAACTGATTTATTTACTTTGATAGTTATTATATTTTCAAATAAAAAAGCCAAATACTAATTATAGTATTTGGCTTTCTTTATAAATATTTAGTAATTGTAGTTACTTAGCTACGTTTACTGCTCTAGTTTCTCTAATTACAGTTACTTTAACTTGACCAGGATAAGTCATATCATTCTGTATTTTTTGTGAAATATTAAATGATAATTCAGCTGCTTTAGTATCATTCACTTTAGCGCTTTCAACCATTACACGTAATTCTCTACCTGCTTGAATAGCATACGCTTTTTGAACACCATTAAATCCGAATGCAATATCTTCTAAATCTTTTAATCTTTGAATATAGCTATCTAACACTTGTCTTCGAGCACCAGGTCTAGCACCAGAAATAGCATCACACACCTGAACAATAGGAGAAATTAAACTTTTCATTTCAATTTCATCGTGGTGAGCACCAATAGCATTACATACATCTGGTTTTTCACCATATTTTTCAGCCCATTGCATACCTAATAATGCGTGCGGTAATTCACTTTCAGTTTCAGGTACTTTACCAATATCATGTAATAAACCAGCACGTTTGGCAGCTTTAGCATTTAAGCCCATTTCAGCAGCCATAATACCACATAGGTTTGCAACCTCTCTTGAGTGTTGTAATAAATTTTGACCGTATGAAGAACGATACTTCATTCTACCTACAGTTTTAATTAATTCTGGGTGTAAGCCATGAATACCAAGTTCTATAACAGTACGTTTACCTACTTCTATAATTTCTTGGCTAATTTGTTTTTCAGTTTTCTTTACAACTTCTTCAATTCTTGCTGGGTGAATTCTACCATCAGTTACTAGTTTATGCATTGATAAACGAGCAATTTCTCTTCTAACAGGATCAAAACAAGATAAGATAATAGCTTCAGGTGTATCATCAACAATAATTTCAACACCCGTAGCAGCTTCTAAAGCACGGATATTTCTACCTTCTCTACCAATAATCCTACCTTTAACATCATCAGATTCTAAGTTAAATACAGAAACACAATTTTCAACAGCTTGTTCTACTCCTACTCTTTGAATAGTATTTAAAACTACCTTTCGAGCTTCTTGCTGCGCTGTCATTTTAGCTTCCTCAACAGTATCTTGAATAAAGGACATTGCGTCAGCTTTTGCTTCATCTTTTAAACTAGCCACCAATTCTGTTTTAGCTTCATCTGCAGATAATCCTGAAATTTGCTCTAACATATCAACATGACGCTTGTGTAATTTTTCAATTTCACCTTCACGTTTTTCTAGGAATTCTAATTTATAATCGAAGTCGCTCTCTTTCTTTTGAAGCGAGGCGTTTAATTTTTTGTTTTTGTCTAATTCAGAAGATACTCTGGACTCTTTATCTCTAATTCTTTTTTCTACATCAGATAGCTTTTTCTCTCTAGATAAAATAACCTTTTCATGTTCAGCCTTTAACTCAATAAACTTTTCTTTGGCTTGTAATATTTTATCTTTTTTAATAGCTTCAGCCTCTACTTTGGCCTCTTTTATAATGCTACCTGCTTGCTTTTTAGTATCTTTAATTAATTTGCTTGCTTTATTTTTTTCAAGCCACTTTGCAATAGCAAACCCAATTGCTATACCAATGATTCCTGCTAACACAGAAAATACGATTCCTTCCATAATTTTAATTTACTACCCTATATATAAAAAAACCTACATTAGCAGGGTTTATCATAAACTCCAAAAAAACAAGTTTAGGACTAACTGATTTATCAAGTTTCCGTCCAAGAAATCTTTCGATTCTAACGGCATGCTTTCCTTATCTAGACTCATCCTTTCTAATTGTATAGCGTTGAGTTTATCAAACAATGTACTAATGTAGGCAGTATGTTTACTTTTGTATGTAAAGAACTTATTTTAAATGATCCGTTATTAATGAGGTTAACGCATCTATTTTATTTAATGCTTGTTGGTTTTCTTCTGATGTTTTTATAGCTACTATAGCTGCTTTTGATGCAAATTGTAAGGCACACATTGCCAGCACATCTTGCTTGTCTGCAACCGCATAGTTTTCTTCAAACTTCACTATCAGTTCATTAATGCTTTTTGCAGCCTTACGTAAACCTTCTTCTTCTTGTGCATTATTTACACTTAAAGGATATGTTCTACCTGCTATAATAACATTAACTTTTAGCTTTTCCATTTTAAAGAACCTTTCTTATGAATTCAATTGAATGATACATTTATCAATCTCTCGAATCAAAGCATTTATTTTGAGTTTTGTATTTCTCGTGTTTTCTTTACTGCCTTCAATAGTTTTTGCAACCTTTAACAGTTCATATTTGTCTTGCTGTTGTTGTAATTGTTGCTCTTTTTCTTTTAACAATAAATGTAGTTTGGCATTATTTTGAAGTAACGTTTCGTTTTCTTCTTTTAAAAATTCATAATTTGAAAGAAGTTGTTGCAACTTATCTTCCAGTAAATGAATTGATTTTAATGTTTCACTCATTTATTATTTTAAAATAAACTATCCCAACAAATTTAACAATCTTAACCAAGATTAACAACATTTTTGTTATTTTTTGTTACTTAACTAACAATCAACATCTTGAGGGTTTTGGTATAATTTTAGTATTTTCGTTAGAAAATTAAAGGACTTGAAACATTTTATAATCACCCTATTTTTATTGTGTAGTATTGTTAATTATGGACAGAAAAAATATCCGGAAAACTATTTCTCAGCGCCTTTAAAAATTCCAATTGTACTTTCTGGTACTTTTGGTGAATTAAGAAGTAACCATTTTCATTCTGGACTGGACATTAAAACTCAAGGAAAAGAAGGAATTCCAATCTATGCTCCGGCAGATGGTTATATATCAAGAATTAAAGTAGCTCAGTACGGATTTGGTAAAGCTTTGTATATGTCGCATCCAAACGGATACACTACTGTATATGCACATTTACAAAAATTTTCTCCTGCTATTCAGGCCTGTGTTAAAAAAGTACAATACTCAAAAAAAAGCTATTATACTGGTAATTTATTTCCTAAACCTACTCTTTTTCCTATTAAAAAAGGTGATATAATTGGTTATACA
This sequence comes from Tenacibaculum geojense, assembly GCF_042676005.1. Classification (NCBI taxonomy): domain Bacteria; kingdom Pseudomonadati; phylum Bacteroidota; class Flavobacteriia; order Flavobacteriales; family Flavobacteriaceae; genus Tenacibaculum; species Tenacibaculum geojense. The sequence goes on from NZ_JBHTJR010000048.1 coordinate 45,979, forward strand.
GGGGATACTGGTGGCTCTGGTGGTCCTCATTTACATTATGAAATAAGAGATTCCAAAACAGAGCATATCATTAACCCATTACTATTTGGTTTAAAAGTTGAAGATAGTAAACATCCTATTTTTAATACACTAATTGCGTATCCTTTAAGTGATGACGCTCGTATTAACAATACAGCTAATAAAACTACTATCAGTTTTAAATCTGTTGGAAAAGGTGAATACAAAGCTGAAAGCACACTAGCCAGCGGAAAAATTGGATTGGGAGTTAAAGTTTTTGACAGGTTAGACAAAGCTTACAATAAAAACGGAATTTATAGCTTAGAAATGAAAGTAAACGGTACTCGTGTATATTATCATGATGTAGAAACATTTTCTTTTGCAGAAAGTAAATACATTAATTTATTAATTGATTACGAACATTATGCAAATTATAGAAACAGAATTCAAAAAACACACAAAGTAACTGGTAATAAGCTAAGCTTGTATGAAAACCTTATAAATAATGGCGAATTACTAATTAAAAACGGACAAAATTATGCGATAGAAATTATTGCTAAAGATTTTGCTGGTAATACCTCTACCTTAAAGCTGCCAATTCGCGGCACAAAAAGCACTACAATTTTCACACAAAAAGATACTACTGCTTTTAAAATTACAGCTAAAAATTTTCATAAGTTTAGCCGTAAAAATGTTTCTGTAGCTTTTCCTAAAAATACTTTTTATAACGATTGTTACATTGATTTTTTTGTTAAAAATGATACTGCTAAGGTTCATCAACCAACCATTCCGTTAGATAAAAAATATACACTTACCTTATTTACCAATCATTTATCTGACTCATTACAAGAAAAAGTATACATCGCAAATGTTACTAAAAAGAAATATCCAAGGTATGTAAGTACCAAAAAGAAAGAAAATAAAGTGTATACTACTACTAAAACATTAGGAACATACACGCTTAAGTTTGATAGTATTCCTCCAACTGTTTATGCTACTAATTTTAAAAATAATCAATGGATTTCTAACCATAAATACCTAAAAATAAAGATCAAAGACAAAGAAACTGGTATTAATGATTTCCATGCAACAATTGATGGTGAATGGATTTTAATGGAGTACAATCATAAAAAAGGAATTTTAACTTATGATTTTTCCGATAAAAAGTTGGTTGGTAGCAAACATCTTTTTAAAATTGTAGTATCTGACAATGTGGGGAATACCGAAAGTTTTTCAGCAACATTTTTCAGAAAATAAAAACTTTAAAACTTGAAAAAACTTTTATTCTTGCTGTTTTTCCCTGGGTTTCTTTTAGCACAACAAACAGCTAAAGTAACCGGAATTGTTATTAATAAATACAATCAACCAATAGAAGGTGTAGCTATCTCCTATCTTGAAAAAGGAACTGTAACCAATGCTAAAGGATTGTATGAATTTACAATTCCTATTAAAAAAACAGTTGTAGTTACTTTTAGCCATGTATCTTACAAAACCATTAGTAAAAAATTCACAGCAAGAGGTAGTAGAACTTTTACCTACTCACCCACTCTCGATTTTAAATCAGAAGCATTAGAGGAAGTGGTTGTAAAAAATCGACAAAAAGAAGCCCAAGGCATTACAGAAATAAAAACTCAAAAGGTTGCTACTATTACTGGTCCTAATGCTGGAGTTGAGGCTGTATTGATGACCTTACCTGGTGTGAGTAACAATAATGAATTAAGCACCCAATATAATGTTAGAGGTGGTAATTTTGATGAAAACCTTGTGTATGTTAACGGAATTGAAGTTTACAGACCTTTCTTAATTAGATCTGGCCAACAAGAAGGATTAAGTTTTATCAACTCGCACATGATACAACATATTAATTTTTCTGCAGGAGGATTTCAAGCTCAATACGGAGACAAACTTTCTTCAGTATTAGACATTACCTACCGAAAACCAACTGAATTTGCAACTCAAGTTGATCTTAGCTTATTAGGCGCTAATATTACTGTAGAAAATACATTGTTAGATAATAAACTACACGCTATGTTAGGTGTTCGTTATCGTGATAATAGTTTGTTAGTAAATTCTAAGCAAACAGATGTAAATTTTAATCCTAATTTTACAGATATTCAAACTTATATTTCTTACAACTTATCATCAAAAACAACTGTAAGTTTTTTAGGAAATTTTGCATTAAATAATTACAATTATCAACCATTAACAAGAAAAACTCGTTTTGGAACAGTTGCTGACCCTATTGAGCTTACTGTTTTTTACAACGGACAAGAAAAAGATAGTTATCAAACATTATTTGGTGCATTAAGTGCAAATTATAACGTTTCTGATAACTTAACAATAACCGCAATCGCATCTTCATTTAACACACAAGAGCAAGAATATTTTGATATTGAAGCAGCTTACAGACTTGGTGAAGTGAATACCAATGCTGCGGGTGAAGATTTTGGTGAAGTTGAATTTTCTCAAGGAATTGGCTCTCAAATTAATCATGCTAGAAATGATTTAGATGCCTTAATCAGCAATATTCAATTAAAAGCCAGGTTAAAAGATGGTACTAATGAATGGAAAGCTGGTGTAAAATTTCAAACTGAAAACTTTAAAGACAGAATTCGAGAATGGGAAGTTATAGATAGCGTTGGCTTTTCTGTTAGACCTCCAAGTCATACAACTCCTCAAGATCAACCATATACTCCTTATGAAGGTCCTATTGAACCTTATCAGCAAATTAAAGCAGATAACGATGTCACTACCAACAGAATTGCTGGTTTTTTACAATTTAGTAGAAAATCTTTTTGGAAAGAACATCAAATATGGATGAATATCGGAGTACGTTCACAATTTTGGAATGTGAGAGCTAATGAACTATCCAACCAACAACAATTTACTATTAGTCCGCGTGCACAATTTAGTATAAAACCCGACTGGAAAAAAGACATGCTATTTCGAATTTCTGGTGGTTGGTATTCACAACCTCCTTTATACAGAGAAATGCGAGATTATAATGGTAATGTGCAACCACAAACTAAAGCACAAAAATCCATTCATTTGGTTGCTGGTAACGATTACAGTTTCACACTCTGGAACAGACCATTTAAATTAACTACTGAAATGTATTACAAATCATTATCGGATGTAAACGCTTATGCGGTGGATAATGTAAGAATTAGATACAGAGCAGACAATGTAACTGAAGCATATGCCTACGGATTAGATGTACGTTTAAATGGAGAATTTGTTCCTGGTACTGATAGTTGGTTTAGTATTGGGTATTTAAAAACTGAAGAAAACATAAATAATAGAGGTTACATAGCAAGACCAACAGATCAACGACTAAAACTTGGTATTCTTTTTCAAGATTATGTACCTAACTTACCAGATTTAAAAGCATATTTAAATCTTGTTTACAATACCGGTTTACCAGGCGGAGCTCCTGCTTATGCTGACGTTTATGATTATACGAACAGACTTAACGATTATAAAAGAGCAGATATTGGTGTATCTTATATTTTTGCTGATGCGAATAAAATACACTCTAAAGGTTTTCTAAAACACTTCAAAGAACTATCAGCAGGTATTGAGCTATTCAATGTTTTTGATATCAGAAATGCAATTACCAACACCTGGGTAAGAGATGCATATAGTAAACGTCAATACGGTATTCCTAATTATATGACACAACGTGTGTTGAATTTTAAACTTAAGATGAAGCTCTAAAAAATCAGCTTTTTTTCTTATTTTTATAAGATGAAAAAGATTGCTTTAGTGCCAATTACGCATCAAAACGCGAAACAAATTGCACTTAAATTTCCGTTTGATCAAGAATTAAAATCAATAGTTAAAAAATTAACTCATGTACGTTGGTCCCAAACACATCGTACATTTTATGTTGCCAATACACCTGATGTAAAAAAAGAAATAACAAAGCTATTTACCAGTAATAGTATTATTATTGATGATCAAACAGATAAAATTTTACACAACCATTTACCTGAAGATAAAAAAATAGAACTTCAACGATTTAAAAAATGGTTAATTCAAAAAAGATTAAGTAGTAATACTGTAAATACCTATACTGAAGTTACACACTACTTTTTAAAATACTGCGAGTTAAAAAATAATCATGACTATTCTCCTAGACTTATAGAAGCATTTAATTTTGATTTTATTGTTTCTAAAAACAAATCTATTTCCTATCAAAATCAATGTATAAATGGTATTAAAAAATATTTGAGTTATAAAGGTATTGAAGTAGAAAGTTTACAAATTTCAAGACCACAAAAAGAAAAGAAACTACCAACCGTTTTAAGTCTTGAGGAAATTCAACAAGTTTTTAGTGTAATTCATAATATGAAACATAAAACATTGATGGCTTTAATTTATTCAGCAGGATTACGTATTAGCGAAGCTTTACGATTAAAAGTAAAAAATATTGATAGCAAGCGTATGCTTATTCATATTGAAGGAGCAAAAGGAAAAAAAGACAGATACACATTATTATCACCTGTTTTTCTTGTCTTACTAAGGAAGTATTATAAAGTATACCAACCCAAAAACTATCTTTTTGAAAATAAAGAAGGCAAGATGTACAGTGCTTCGAGTGCACAAAAAATATTAAAAACAGCCATTAACAAAGCAGGAATTAACAAACGAGTTACCCTGCATACATTGAGACACAGTTTTGCTACACATTTATTGGAAAACGGAACCGACTTAAGGTATATTCAAGAATTATTAGGACATAACAGTCCTAAAACCACTATGATTTACACACATGTTTCCAACAATAAGTTATCTAACATTAAAAACCCAATTGATGAGATGGATTTTTAAAAATGTAAATATTTCATTTGCATACTAAAGAATTTTAATTATTTTTAAACAAGTAAAAAATTGCATCTATGACCAAAAAAATAAAGCTTACTAAAAAACAATCAAACTTCTGCTTAGCCAACCAAAATCCTGTTATAAAAGGAATAAAGTTGGGTATATAAACAAGTTAGCTTTAACTGTTCCTGAAAATGAAAATCATAACTGAAAGAATAAATAACGAACCTAATCATTCCAT
>NZ_JBHTJR010000049.1:0-510 GCF_042676005.1 Tenacibaculum geojense
GTGTTGCATCGGGAGGTACGTTGACATTACAATATGATGTTACGGTAAATGCTCCAAGTGGCGTTGCAGGTGAATACACCAATATTGCGGAGGTTACCGGTAGTGATCAATACGATCCTAATAGTAGTCCTAATAATGATGATGGAGATCAGAGTGAGAATGATGAATCAAGTTTTACAGTAACACCACAAAGCTCAGATTTAAGTTTATTAAAAGAAGTAAGTAATGCTACGCCTAATGTAGGGGATGTAGTTTTATTTAGTATTACAGTAAGTAATTCAGGTCCAAGTAATGCTACAGGGGTTTCGATATCAGATGTATTACCAGTAGGATATGGTTCTATAAGTAATATAGATAATGGAGGAGTACAGGCAGGAAACACTATTACATGGAGTGGTTTAAGTGTGGCGTCTTCAGGAAGTTTAGTAGTTAGTTTTGAGGCTACGGTATTAGCCCCAACAGGTGTGGCAGATGAGTATGTAAATAGCGCATGGATAACTGGCAGTGATC
>NZ_JBHTJR010000050.1:0-90605 GCF_042676005.1 Tenacibaculum geojense
CGGTTAACGTTACTGCTGCAGGTACTTCTGAACAGCTAACCGTAACATCTGTAGGTAATGATTCATTAAAAACGGGTGCTTCTGTATCTTCAATTATAATTGTTTGTCTAAAAACCTCAGACTCTCTTCCACATTTATCTGTAAAAGTCCATTCTCTAATGTAAGATCCTGAAGATTCGCCACAACCATTAGGAATAAATTCATCTCTAACTTTAGTAATTGGTAAATTACAGGTTGCTGAAGGAAGCGACAATAGTGCTAACTGTAATCTTTTTACATTATCACAGGCAATTACTTCATCTAAAGAACCTACTGGAGTTATCCACTTTCCTTCTGCTGGTCGGTTGATGGGAATTAACAAAGGTAATTCATCTCCTATTAGACAATCATTAATAGCACTTGAACTTATAACAGTTTTTACGTTTGAATTAACTTCACCAGCATAGGTTGCTGTGAATTGTAATGAAAATCCATCTGAGCAATACTCTTTTAAAAAATAACATTGATCTTTTACAGTAGCTTTAAAAGCTATTCTATAAGCATCAAAATCTACATCTGTTACGCCATCTAAAATATTAAACGTTAGCTTTCTTGTTAATGGATTATATAAGTAAGCAACTCCGGTTGGTAGATTTAAAATTGGTTCAACTAGTTCAATTTCATCAGGTAATACTGTTTCTATTTGTAAATTTGTAACATCATCATTTCCGTTGTTTTCTACTTCAAAAGAAAATTCTAATTCTTCATTTATACTCACTGCTGTACCAGTTGGTCTATTTACTGATAATAACAAAGGTGCAATATTGGGTTCCCAAACATCAACAGATAAACCCACTAAATATAAACCATAAGTTTCTTGATTTGAAGTTAATCTAACTGTTGCGGATGTTTGATCGTTAGTAATTACTGAATTAGATGGATTTGAAAGCGGAAACACATCTGAATCAAAACCTAAAGTATTTGTACTGGCTGGATTTCTATCTGTAAAAGGTACTCCATTTTGTGAAATACTACTATTAAAAAAATTATTGCTATTTCTTAAGTTAGATGAAATATCAATCCAATTATTGCTACTATCTTTAATTTGAAATTTATCACCTCCTAAATCCTTATCTCCTTCCAAAGCTCCTATTAATAAATCTGCTTTTACAATTCCATTAGGAATCGTTAAAAACCCGTCAAAATCAATTTCAAAATTGTTAGTGTTTCGAGTTACATTTGCATAACCATCAAAAATAGTTATGTTTTTAGCAGGTAAAATTGAGCTTTCATATATAAAAACAACTTGCCAACCACCTGATGTACCAGTATTACTATTGATATGAGAAATTAACTCTCCTTTTTTAGCTCTAACATTCGCAATTTGATATTTACCATAAGGTGTATTTAATGGTGTTACCAAGTTTGTTATATCTTTAAAACAAACATAAGGATCGTTAACAAAATGTTCCCCTGGTTGTCTTCCGTTAAAAACTACATCATCAGCGGTTAGCGTTTGGTAGGTTGAAGAACCTGGAAGCATTAATTTTACTTGATTAAAATCCCAATCCAACTCATCAGCAGGATCATCTTCCTCCATATTGGCTGCCGCCCAATATAAAAACACTTTTTTAATACTTACACAACTGGCTGTTGGTAATGGGTTAGAAAAATTAGCGCTACTAGAATTAAAGGTAGAGTTATCTGAATCAATATCAACAAAAACATTGTTGTTGAAATCATGATTCCCAGCATCTCCATTGTAGTTACCAGTAGCTGTTCTTGACAAGACGTTATTTGCAATAACAGTAACATTTCCGTTTACACCCTGAGAAAATCTTGGAGAAAATTCTTTTTTAACTTGCGCATATGATATAGTGCACAAAAGTGAAAATAATAGAATAGTAATTTTTGCCCTCATTAGCTTTCCAATTTTTTATATAAATATTTTGCAATCAGAGTTAAAAATTCTGATAGCAGGAAACATTGTAATGGGGATTACATAATTATTTGTAAGGGTAATAAAATGGGGGTAACAATTTTTTAAAAAAACAGCACTTAACTGAATTTCAATAAAAAAGAAAAGAATTTGGAGGGAAAAAACTTTTAATTTTCGTGGGCAAATATGTAACTATTTTTCAAAACAACCAAAGCATTTTTTTAATTAAAGTGATTTTCCCTTTTTTATTTTTTTGACAAAATGCAAAAAATATCATGTTCTATACTACGGAATATTTAATTTTGCAGTATGATACAAAATGATACCATTATTGCTTTAGCCTCTCCAGCAGGTGTTGGTGCAATTGCTGTGATAAGATTATCTGGTGAAAACTCCATTTCATTAGTAGATCGTTTTTTTAAATCGGTTAGAAAAAATAAATCACTATTAGATCAAAAAACCCATACCATTCACCTTGGCCATATTGTTAATAACAACAAAATATTGGATGAAGTTTTAGTATCTGTATTTAAAAATCCGAATTCTTATACGGGTGAAAATGTAGTAGAAATCTCATGTCATGGATCTATTTTCATTCAACAAGAAATTATACAACTTTTTTTACAAAATGGTTGTAGAATGGCCGATAATGGAGAGTTTACCATGCGTGCTTTTTTAAATGGTAAAATGGATTTAAGCCAAGCTGAAGCTGTTGCTGATGTAATAGCTTCTAATTCTGAAGCATCTCATCAAATGGCAATTCAGCAAATGCGCGGTGGAATAACTAACGAATTAAAAGAGCTTAGAGGAAAATTGTTAGATTTTGCCGCTTTAATTGAATTAGAATTAGATTTTTCTGGAGAAGATGTAGAGTTTGCCGACAGAACCAAATTTCAAGAACTATTAACTACCATATCATCTGTATTAAAAAAACTAATAGATAGTTTTGCTTTTGGAAATGCTATGAAAAATGGTATACCTGTAGCTATTATTGGTGAACCTAATGTGGGTAAATCTACACTTTTAAACGCCCTTTTAAATGAAGAAAAAGCAATTGTATCTGACATTGCAGGAACTACTCGTGATGCTATAGAAGATGAAATGATTATTGACGGTGTTGCTTTCCGTTTTATAGATACTGCTGGTATTAGAGAAACTGAAGATGTTGTAGAAAATATTGGTATTCAAAAAGCTTATGAAAAAGCAGAAAAAGCTCAATTAATTATCTTTTTAATTAATGCTGAAAAGTTTACTACAGATTCTCCTGTATTTTTACAAGAATTAGAACTTATAAAATCTCGTTTTCCTAATAAAAGAGTACTTACTATTGCTAATAAAATTGATAAACTTGATTTAAAACACAAAGAACTTTTACAACAACAGGTTACAGACCTGATATTACTATCTGCTAAAGAAAAATTAGGTATAGATGACCTAACGAACGAATTAATTTCATTGGTTAATATTGGAGCGTTAAGTAATAATGAAACAATTGTAACTAACTCAAGACATTTTGAGGCGCTAAATAATGCTTTAGAAAGTATTACATCAGTTCAAAATGGAATGGATTTAGGGATTTCTTCAGATTTATTTGCAATTGATATCCGTGAATGTTTACGTCATTTAGGAAATATTACTGGTGAATATGATGTTGACAAAGATATTTTAGGACATATTTTTTCTAATTTCTGTATTGGAAAGTAAATGACTTGTTATTTTAATAGGTATTAAGAATTGTATTTCCAACTAATCCTTTCTTAATTAAGGTACAAAACATTGGTGAAGCATTTTATAAAGATCAGGGTGTTTTCTTTTTAATAACATTGGGCGTTCAAAAAAATATTCAGATGCTACGGCAAAGAACTCTACTTCTGATGTGCCTCCGTAACTTCTAATGTCTGACTTGTTATTATTAATAGCCTCCATCTTTTCGTATACTAAATCTAGCCAAAGCATTAGATTTTTATTTTCCATTAAAACTTTTGGAACACCATCTATATCTCCATCTAACTTATCTATTAAATGAACAAATTCATGAATACCAGTATTCCCTTTGTCAGTTTTATTTGAAAAACCATGATGTAGTGCTTTTCTAGATAAAATCATTTTGTTTTCTAATGGGCCATTTCCTACCATACCTCCTATTAACTTGTCTTTAGCATCTTTGGTAAACTCCATATCATAATTAAAATAATCAGGATAAATAATAATCTTTTTAATATTAGGATATGACCAGTTATCGAAACCAAAAACAGGAATAATTGCACTAGCGGCTACTAAAAGAACATCAATATCTTCTAATTCAAAATCTACAGATGTGATAGTAACATTAGATAAAAAAGATTGCATTCTTTTTTTAAAATGCAATCGATCTTCAGTGTTTAGCTTTTTGTAAAACAGCACATGTTCTTCTAACAAACTATACCAGTGATCTTCAATTTCAACTTTATGTATATTTTTTGATGTGTTTTTTTTCTTGTTTATAAAATTATAAACAATTACAAGAAGCCCAATAGTAAGTATAATGTATAGCAAAGTTCTTTTTCATTTTTGTAAAAATATATATTTTCCGTAACCTTACAAGAACTAATACTATATATAAGTTACTATTTTTATATTTGCTTATAATAATTTTTGTAGTATGACAGTAGATGATTTGGTTGGAAACTTTGCTATATCTGGTAATAATCAAGATGAAGATGGAAGCTCATACAGCGGAACGCTTACCTTAACTGTAGATGTTAATAAACGGATTATTGCTACATGGACTATTGGTGATTCCCAAGTACAAAAAGGAACAGGATTTTTTAAGAACAATATTTTAGTAATAAACTTTCACTATAAATGTGACACTGAGTTAACCTACAAGGGTGTGGTTGTTTATAAGTGTTTAACTAAAGATATTTTAGACGGGTTTTGGTCTGAAAAACATGGAAATCCTAAATATTTAGGCGAAGAACGTTGTTTTAGAATTACAAATACCTCAAAAAAGATTAATTAAAGAATGAAATGTCCTTGTAACCCCCAAGTTTTATATGCTGAATGTTGTAAAAAAGCACATACAGATATAACCAACGTTTCTTCTGCTGAAATATTAATGCGCTCTCGCTACAGTGCTTTTGTTTTAGCCAATATTGAATATTTAGCTAAAAGTCACCATAGCAGCACAAGGTTATCTAAAAACGAGTATCAAGAACTCAAAAAATGGACTCAATCTGTGAACTGGATAAAACTAGATGTTTTAAAAAGCACCCAAAATACCGTTCATTTTAAAGCTTACTTTTTTGAAAATGGATCAGTTGACGTTATTGAAGAGCATTCTTCATTTACCAAAGAAAATAATCATTGGGTGTATTTGGATAAAATCTATTAACATAACTAAATTCTATACTTTCGATATAAATAATATTGCTTTAATAAATACATTAGGAATATAAAAATTGGATAAAAACAGATTTTTAAAAAAATAAAAAAATACAACTCTCTTAAGTTGCCATTATAATATTTTAAAGGTGCACCTTTTAAGTAGTAAGTTCCTGTTAGTTTACTTTTATATACTGGCTGATACTTTAAACTAAAATCTAAATACTCGGAAAACCCGATATCTAAACTTATAATAGAATCATTACTTTGAAGAATTCCTTCAATATCAAAACGCATTGTTTCACTTGTATTTTCATTACGATCTCTTGTTTCTGTTATTAAAAGTAAATCTTCAGACATGTATTTGTCTTTATTATTTAAACTTTTAATATTCTTTATTTCCTTTAAATACCTATTATTAATCACATCATTAATAGTCATGAAAATAGAAGCTAAACCCAAAAAAAATAAAATGAAATAAAATATTCCTCTCATTAAAATAGTTGTTTATAAACTTATTAAAGTTTTTCTTTTATCAAAATTACAGCAATTTATTTTTGAGAACACAAATGTCTTATGAGCGTAAGAAACTAAAAAATGAATTATTTTGATTAAACCCTATTTTTACTCATTTGTTATTTTATTTGATTACTTTTTCAAACACATGCAATGTGTTATTATTATCTAACTGGTATAATTTATTTCCTGATAATTTAGGTTTATGTGTTCCTAAACTTGCTTCCTTAAATTTATATATCCAATCAATCTTTAGTGTATTTCTGTTTAATAAGAATATGCAATCGTAGGTAAATTTTGTATCATTTTCATATTGCTCTATCATTGCAGTTAAGTACAAATGATCTTTAGTAAAAGAAATATCGTTTGATTGTTTTATAAAAATAATATCATACTTACTCAACTCTTCTGAAACATCAACATAACTAATTTCATTAGATTTTAGATCTATTTCTAAATAATATTTATGAAAGGCACCTATGAGCTTACTTTGCTCTTTGTCTAATACAAAGCTTTCAGTATTAGGTATTATACCTTCTATTTGAGAATTAATATTTATACCTGGTATCTCTCTCCATTTATTTTGAATTTTTCCAGTATTTATATCTACTGATAAAATTGAATTATTCTTATTACATGATATAAATAATGAATTATTTAGAATACCTAAAATAGAGCTAAAAACAACTGTAATTTCCTTACTCTCTAATTTATTTATGTCTAAACTCCATATCATTTGTTTATTCAAAATAGAAAAACATTGAATAATGTCTTCAGTACTTATTATTAATACTTCTGATAAAAAAAAGCTTTCTTTAAAACTTTGTATTTCTGTAGAAAGCTTAAAATTTAAAGTGAAATTTTTTATATTAACAACACTTAACTGATTGTCAAAAAAACCAATACAATATTTTCCTTTCACAGAATTTATTGCAATATTTATATCTATTTTTTCAAAACTTAATTTTTTTAATTTAATAAAATAATTATCCCACATCTCATCTTTCAACCATATACATTCGTTTAATTCATCTATAAACCATAATAAAGGGTTTATATCAATCTCTTTATTGTTTATTATTAGCTTAGACTCTCTCTTATATGTGATTACATCATTTAAAATAACTATTTCATTAATTTTATCTATTATTTTACTCTCTTTAAACATATTGTTTTTTTATTAATGTATATAGCTTACTATCTGTTGAATTAATTGAATTATCAAATTGTTATCTTGGCAATAAGTTAGGGTTAAAATCAAATAATTAGTTTCTCAGATTTTGATTTCCCCATATTGATTCTAAGGCATCTTTTGATTTATCGCCATGTTAAATTTCTTTAAATTGTTTATTTCATATTAGTTAATGCTGTTGTATGATCAGCCCAACCTTTTGCTCTTAATTTTTTTAAATTTATTTTTTATAAAAACTATTGATATTAGGAGTAATATTATTGTAAAGAAAAAAGAGATATATTCAAAAAGACCTATTTTACTTCCTACTTTTTTTCCATTTACATATAAAATTCTTACATTTTTATTTCCTTTATATTGTACTAATACAGTATCTCCAACAGCGTATTTTGTCTCAATTTCATCTTTTGCTCTAAAGGTTAAACTATTTATTTTTACATCGTACATTTTTGCATGATAACTTTCACTATTAAATGTGTTTACCCATGTATTAATGATAACTCCTTTTTCTATATTATTCCAATTTTTAATTGTAAAAAAAACATTAGAAAACATTAAATAAATTAATGCTCCATTTATTAAAGTTATTAAACTTATAAAAGTATAGTTAAAAATATTCGTTAATATTTTTTTAATCATTATTTGATAAATTTATAATTTGTTTTTTTCATAAGTTAAGTATTTACAAGAAACTCCAAATCATTTTTTTTGAAGAATAACAGGCACTTGATTCAAAAGCTCCTTTTCACTTTTTATTAAATTATTTTTACTTAAAATATCTATTATTTTTTTTTTGAACATTATCCAGAAGGTAATATTGAAACTTTAAATCTCACTTTGTTATGTTTAGCTGCACATTCAAATGTTGTTTACTAGCTATAGCATAAGAGAAATTTATACTTTTTACATACAATTATTAACCATAAGCTTTTAAACCTTTTGTTTTTAATGTATACAAAACCCAAATTTGAAAACTTATCCAAGCTAATGCTACAATTAATACTAAAAACCCCATAAAAGATTTACTTTTATTATATACGATTACCTCTACATCATTAATTTCTAATTGATATAACCTATCTTTAAAATAACAATATGTATATGATTTTCTGTTGTTGTTAAAAATTAATTCGCTACCAAAACTATATTTGTTTAAATCTGGTAAATTGTATATTTCTGACAATTTATTTATAATATCATCATTTATGATGGCTGATATTTTAGCATTATCGTTTACAATTGTTAGCGCTACTGAGGGTGAACCACTAATTCTTATCTTTTCTATTTTTATAATTGATGGAGTACTATTTTTTGTAATTAATTCACTTTTATTTTTGTTATAAGTAAACAGACCATAACTAAGATATAGTAGCCAAAAACCCATTAGCAAAAACAAAATTGCTAAAAACCATCTTCTTTTATAATAATGTTCTTTAGATAAAATCAATTTTAATATAGCTTTATATTAATAAGTAGCCGAAAGCCTTAAAAATATTTGATATAACTCTTCTATTTTTTTCTCGTTCCTTGAAGGCTATTATATATTATGACCTCAACCTCTTAACGATGTATGATAAATAATAGTTGTACCATCGTGCTTACAAGTTATGATAACAACTAATGAAATATAATTATACTACTTATATTAAACAGTATTTAACAATAATTTTTAACGTTGTTGTTATAACCTAACTTTTTTATTTGTATAACTTTTCAGGTTTATTTTTAATTAGAGAAAACAAAATTTTAAATTGCCATAATAACCATAGTAAACCTAACACAGTTACAACAATATAAATTAATCTTGAATTTTCTTCAAAAACAACAATTTTAACATCATTTATCTTTATTTCTTTAATAACCTGTTCTGAGTAATAAACCTCCACCTTGATTTTATTTAAATCTTCTTTCTTTAAATAAGAATTACTCAACTCAATTACTTTAATGGGGGTTTGAACAATTATTTTTTGATTACTTTTTTCAAATAAAACATCACCTAAACTTTTTGTTAATAATTCAGACTCTCTGTTATTGATTACTGTATTTATTTCTTTTTCTTTAATACATAATTTTAAAATTTTAAGATAACTATCTTTTGATCCTTTTTTATATTCTATAGTTAATTTTTCTGGTTTCCCTTTATAAAAATGTAGCTCACTTTTTTGCGATGGCTCTAGCATTGCCATTATAGAAAAACTAATAAATATAAGTCCTGCTATAATATAAATTAGGGTTAAGATAAATCTTCGCTGATAAAAAAACAGTGACTTTAAACTCATTTTTGTAGTCTCTTTAATTTTATAATTTGTAAATTATTATAGTCATAATATTTTAAATAATTTTTCATTTTAATTGGTAACTGAAAGCTTTAAAAACATTTGATATAACTCTTCTATTTTTTTATTTACCTCTGGTTGTTTATAAACTTTTAAAGCAGGTATTTTATTAGGTTTTATTTTTTCTGTATAACTCTTAAAAGCTTTTTCAATTTCCTCTTTAGTAGGAAAGATAATTTTCCTCTTATAAGGAGATGAATCAATAATTTCTAATTGCTTTTCGCAAAACTCTAATAAATCTTCTGTTAGGTGTTTTTCCTCCATATTTATTTTATAACTAACTGCCATTATATAAGGAATAACCTCTTTAATTTTTGAATATAGATTGATTTCATTTAATTCATTTATAACATCTTTATTTTGCTCTCTTAATTTGGATAGATTTAAAACTCTCTTACTTTGTTTTTCAATAGGAGATAAAATTTGGTATTCAATATTTTCTATCAATCGCCTGTAAACAGATTCTTCTATTGACAAGTGTTTTTTATAATCTTCATCATATTTAGATTTATCTTCTAAGCGAATAGACTCTATTCGTTTTCTTAAGATATCCAGCTGTTTTAGAATAGCATTCATTTTTAAGGTATATATTGTTAATTTAATAACTCTAATTATAGGGTCTTCTGGAAAAATTCTAGGTTGAAATGTAAGTTCATCAACTCTAAATTTTGACCCTAATTTAAAAATATCTCCTTCGTTGGCGCTAGCATCATATTTGTGTATTCGTTATTGTTAAATTCTTCAATTACCTTCATATATCAATTTTTAAAATGGTTTGGTCATCTCGATAATTTCTAACGCTACAATATTTCTAGTCTATAGTACCTATTATAAACTAGATATCTATATCGTTATTATGCATATAAACTATTTCTTGTAGTATAATTTTTTAATCCATAATTCTATTGGTTTGTTATGTTGTTGCTAAAATTGAGGTTTTTTAACATTACTTTTTTTATAGCCGCATGTTCAATTGTCCATGGGAGCCATTTTTTTTCTAGAATACCTTATACTTTCTTCTATTTCAGAAAAATTTATTGCACAAAAATATCTAACCAATATACGGTTTCAAAACTTATAAAGTATACTTCTTCTTTATTATGAACTCAATCTCTCAATAATGACTGGCATTAGCGGAACGCTAGCGCTAGCTGGAGGCTTTTTAGTCTAAATATTTACTTAAAGTTGTTTTATTTTTTTCAATATGTATTGATAATAAGTCCAGATTAATACCTTTTGAAATGCTAGAATTCTCTTTTTTTATTTCAATTAAATTTTTATCTGTAATATCTAATTGAAGTAAATCGATAAAAAAACTCCCTTTAATTTGTAAAAATAAATTTTCCCAAGATTTAAATTTATTTGGTTCAACTATTAAATACACTCCACTATTTTCTTTTATCGTTACAACTTTTTTAACATCATTATCTACATACTTTATGATAAAATAATTTTCATCATTATCAACAAAATAAAACTTATGTATGAGAGATATTGGTGTGTCTTTTAACAAAATACTTTCAGGTTTTCCTGAAAATTTATCTTGGTTTTTTTCATCTTTAATAATACTTTGTTCTCTGGAAGAATACTCTGTGAAAATCGCTTTGTCTAATATAAATGGTTGACTTACCATATGCTTAGAAGTCACTGGTTCTGATTCAAAAGAAGCGTTTCTAAAATTAACATTCCTATCAATTAATCTTTTGTCTTTCAGTAATGTTTTTGTTTTACGATCAGACATTAAATCAGAATACATCTCATTTATAATTGTAAAATCAAAATACCCTTTCGAATTTTTAAGACTATTAGCAATTTTAACAATTTCACTATTATTACTTTTTTGACTAAATAAATCTCTAATCACATTTTGATTCAAGTTTGCAAAAGTAAGTTGAACATCACTTTGATTGAAAAGATTACTAATATACCATCTATCATCTTTCTTCTCAAGAGATAACATTCCAATTATAGGAAAAGGAATTTTCTCTGTTATAAGTGAATATTTTACATAAGCAAACTGTCTTGAATTATAGAGAAACTTGTATATAGTCTCCAATTGTGCATAATTATTTTGAGGATTTAACTCTTTTACGGCATCAAAATGTTTTTTTCCTCTACCTGTTTTTGGATTCTCGCTGAGATAATCTGAAAGTGCCCATTTTAAATTTGAAGCTGAAAAAAATGATTGTACCAAACCTTCAATTTTTGAATAATCAATTTTTGATTGATTTTCTACTTTATCTATCCTTAAAGGAAGATTATAAGTAATATATTCTATTGATAAATCTTTATTGTATTCAATAACAATTCCATTATTTTCTTCAACTTGTCCAAATGTAGAGCTCAAAAAAAAGTAAGCTATTATGTATAGAAATTTATTTTTCATCTTTTAATTTTTTTAAAGATATTAATGAGTATATAGAACCAATCCAACAAAAAACATAAAAGTATATTTTAAAAAAAGGTTTGTTAGGAGGTGAGCTTTTTGTTCTAAAAACTAATTCAGAAACACCATTGATGTTACAAAACCATACAGGTATATTACCATTTTTTAATCTTATTTTATCAATAAATTTTTTATATCCTGTGAGGCTTGCTTCGACCTTATTCTTAATTAAATAACCCTGATAAAATTTTAAATCATGAGATACATTAGTTCCACTAGCAGCATAACATAAAGTATCTTTAAATTCTTCTGCCACAAAATATTTATAACTATTGAATGTAGCATAAGATAATTTCGTTTCCTCAAAACTATTAACTACTTCTGATACTAATGCTGAAAAACCTAAAAAGAGTACTAAATAGTATAAATATTTTTTCATTTATTCGGTTTTATTTGAATCATAAGGTGGTATAATAGGAATACGTTCATTAAAAATTTGAGTTTCATAAGAAATAATTAAAAAATAGTATTTGTAGAAGTTATTATAACTATGCTTAGTGCAGTGATGCCGAATTTATTATTTGTATTGTTATTATTATAAACAATAAATAAAACTACAAAAAATCTAAGCACATACTTTAGTTTGACTACAAATTCAAACTAAAAAGAAACAACTAACTTCTAAGCTTATTTAGTCCTCTATCGTACATTACAATACTACCAGCTACGGAAACATTTAAACTTAACTCTGACTTAAACTTGACTAGAAAATGAGATTTTTCAATGGCTTTTTTACTCAGTCCATGATCTTCTGCTCCTAATAAATATACACATCGCCTTGGGTGATTAAAGGTCTCTAAATCTTGAGCACTCTCATCTAATTCTACCCCAACAATACGTGTACCTTTGGGTAAATTATTAAAAAAGTCTTCAAAAGTGTTGTAGTGATAATAAGGCATTGATTTAACAGCGTCATGTGTATCACACGCCTGTTTGGCATACCTGTTGCCAATAGAAAAGATAAAACTAGCACCTAAGTTTTGGGCAGATCTCCATAAAACACCTAAATTTTCAGGAGTTTTACCATTTAAAATACCAATTCCAAAAAACTCATTTATAAAATTATTGTTCATACCACAAAAGTATCAAACAATAACAAACTTAGCTTCTTTAATTATACAAAACTACATAGGCATTTAAACTAGTAGCAATGGTCATCCAAATTAAGTAAGGTAAAATAAATAACGTATTATAGCTAAGATCTTTTTTAAACTTAAACGTAAAATATCCTATTAATAACCAAAGCAGTGTTATGATTACTAAACCAATAGCTGTAAGGTGTTTGTTAAAAAAGAATAAGTTCCAACTTACATTTAAAACCCATTGTAAAGAATATAAAAGAATTAGTTTTTTATCAAAAAGATAAAATTGAAAGCTTAGTTTGGTCATGTAAAGCGCAAATAAAACCATTATGGTAGTCCATGCTGCACCAAAAACCCAACCGGGTGGCGTCCACGGAGCTTTATTTAAATTTTGATACCAAGAAGTTTGTGGTCCGTCATTCATCAATAAAGTACCAATGTACAAAGCCAAAAAATTAGCAACTAAAAATATAAAAAAACGAATTATTGGTTTAAACATATAACTAATTTAATAAATTTTAATAGAATCTATCAATAACTTAAAGCTTTCGTCTTTTTTATTGCCGATTAATAGTGCTATCTCTTCAATATTTTCTGATGAAAAGTTAGCTATATCTAGCTTTCTTCCTCTAAAAGATGGATAAAAATCGTTTAGCAATAAGATAATCTCTTCCCACTCACCTGTTGTATTAAATGTTTGTATGTACCAATAACGTTGATATATATTAGATTTTATTCTAAACTGATATTTTTTTCCGTCCCCTTTAACTTTTAAAACTATTTTAGAATGACTTTTATCAAAATTGATGGATTCTGTATGTCTTGTCATAGCAAAACCTCCATTATTTTTGGTGGAGACATCTCCTGAAAACACAGCATAGCCATCACTAGTTAAACTCATAGAAGAATTTGATAGGCCTCCCATAACAACATCATTAGTAATATTCCATGATTCTATAGGGTATGAATTTGAAAAATCTGCTATCATAACATGTGTTTGTATAATTAATAAATTTAAAAGATAGAGAAACATCATATTATTATAATTTTAAACTAACAATACCTGCGTCTATTGGAAATACTTGTCCTGAAATAGCCGAAGCATTATCTGACAATAAATAATTTGCTAAACTCGCAACATCAGTAGGTTGTAAATAGGTTTTTAATGGATGTCTATTCTCCATGTTTTCTTTTTGTTTGTCGTTTCTTAATAGTTTGTCTGCTAATGATGTTTCTGTAACAGTAGGTGCAATACAATTAAAACGTACCTTGGTAGCAAATTCTCCAGCCAGTGATTTTGTTAAACCTTCTACGGCAGATTTACTTGCTGCAACACTTGCATGAAAAGGCATTCCTAACTTAGTAGCCACCGTACTAAACAATACTACACTACCGTTGTTATTCTTTAAATTATTAACATATTTTTGAATAACCTTAACAGCTCCTAAAACATTAATCTCAAAATCAGCTCTAAAATCATCTAAACTTAATCGGTTAATAGGTTTTAAATTAATACTACCTGGGCAATACACTAATCCATTAATTGTCGATTCAATTTCTGGCAGCTCATCCTCTAAAACATTTACGGTGTAATTGGTAACATTAGCATGTGATATTGCTGCTGTTCTACTAATGTTAATAACCTTATGAGTATCTTTTAAGCTGTTTATAATGGCAGCTCCAATACCTTTACTCCCTCCTACTACTATAATTGTTTTCATATTTTATCTTTTAGATATTTTATTATTAGATATATTTCTTTGTCTTGAACATTTAAAACGACCTTTTATAAATGCTCTTTTAGCTTCATGCTTTGTAGCTCTACCTTGAACTCTTTTGCGCCACATTCTAAAACTAGAAGGCTTCATTTCTCTTCGCATTAAGTTAATAACCTCCTGTTCTTTTAAACCAAATTGAAACTGAATAGCATCAAAAGTGGTTCTATCTTCCCAAGCCATTTCAATAATTCTATCTATATCTCTATCGGTCATAATATTCAAAGTCTAAATATTCATTTTTGAAGTCTATCATTTTCTCAATAAACTTTTTGTTTTCTTTATAATTCTTGTTCTTGTAAAATTTTATAAAACTTCCTTCGGCATGTATACTAAATAAATTGGTACTATAAATTACCATTCTATGATATGGAACAGACCACGAAAAACGTTGTAAACGATTTGTATAATGTACTAAAATACCTTTAGGCCTTAGTTCTATGTTTGCGTAATTTAATTCTGAAAACTGCTTTTGTGCAGCGGCTAACTTTTCACTTACCTCTGCAATCATAAACCTACCAGATCCTGCACCATTCATCTTTATTTTTTCTAATAAAGAGAATGATTTTCCCAATAGTTCTTTACTATGAATTTCAAAATCTGTATTGTGGTATGTTGTATTAAAAATCATAGGATTATTTTTTATAAATAATTACTCATCTCTTAACATTCTACTTCTATTATTAATCGTATGCTTTTTTAATATTCTATAGCTTTCTCTACGTACTTCAGGATCTTTTTTCATATTCCATAAAATATCACTAGCACGTTTTCTATTCTCTTTAATATCTACAATTGGGGCTGGATAGTCTTCCCCTATAATGCAATTATTAAATTGTTGCTCTAAAGGAGTCAATAAATAGGGTTCATGAATAAACGGAACTGGTAAATGAGCTAATTCAGGCACCCATTTTTTTATGAAAACAGCATCAGGATCATGCTCTTGTCCATTTTTAACAGGATTATATATTCGTAAATTATTAATACCTGTTTCACCTGCTTGCATCTGTAATTGTGGAAAATGAATACCAGGTTCAAAATCAAGAAATAAGCGTGATAAATGATGGGTTGCCTCTTGCCATGGTTGCCATAAAATATGTGTAAAAAAAGATACTAACATAGCGCGCATTCTAAAATTTATATAACCTGTTTGTGCTAAACAACGCATAGAAGCATCTACTAAAGGAAAACCCGTATATCCTGTTTCCCAAGCAGTTTTATAGGTTTCTGATATAGATTTTTTTAGCTTGTGATATCCCTTATTAACACTTGCATTTTCCATAGTACACTCCATTTCAAACTTTTGAATGAAGTGCGCTTGCCATCGTAATCGAGATATAAAAGCGCTTAAATGTCTTTTATTTTTTGATTGCGCTTTAACTTCTTTGGCTTTTTGAAATACGGTTCTGATAGATATATTTCCCCAAGCTATATATGGTGATAACCTACTGCAACTACTTCTAGACGCTTCTGGTTTAGATATATGAAACATATATTTTTCATATCGTTCATTAAAAAAAGAATCTGCATACTTCCAAGCCATTTTTGTTCCGCCATATTGAAAATTTATGTCTTTTTCTGTTGATAAATCTGTAACATGAAAATACTTACTTATGTTTTGAATTTCATCAATACTGATAAAGTTTTCTGAAGAAGCTTCAAAAGGTATTTGTGGTAAATACATGTAATTCTCCCACTTATCAAACCAATCTTCTCTATTTAATAAACCTCTTAATACACCATTATTTATATTTTCTATCCATTCAATAGAATTGTTTCTACAATATCTAGCGAATTCTTTATCTCTATTGAAAGTAACTTGTAATCCTGTTTCTTGATGAGAAAATACTTGTGTTACATCAAAATTGGTAAGTAACTGATTAAAAATGGCAAAAATTTCTCCAGTAGCACAAAAAACTTGCGTGTTATAGTGTTTTAAATCTTCGTTTAAATCTTGAATAGATTGTTTTATAAAGTTCCAATGACGCTCACTGTAATGAGCGTCTTGAAGTAGTAAGTTTTCGAAAACAAACATAAAAAGCACTCTGTTTCCTGACTGTAAAGCGTTATATATTGCTTCATTATCATGTAAACGCAAATCTCGTTTTAACCAAACAACAGATATGTTTTCTTTTTTACTCATTTATAATAAATTAAGCTGTGTTTCTTTTTTAGGATTTTCTAATTGTTCAAAAAACATAGCAACGTTTTTAAAATGAGTTTCTCTTTTAGAATTATCCATTTTATCTAAATTGGACAATAACATATTTAAACGTGGATTTTTACTTAAAAAACTTCTGTTTTTATCCATAAAATTCCAAAATAAACCATCCCAAATTTGCTGCCATTCTCCATTAGGATAGTCACTCATTTTTTTTATATAATTACTACTACTTATATAGGGTTTTGTAGACATTAAACCACCGTCTGCAAACAAAGTCATACCATATACATTTGGTACCATAACCCAATCATAAGCATCAATAAACAACTCCATAAACCATTTGTAAACCTCATCAGGGTCAAACTCACATAACAACATAAAATTTCCTAAAATCATTAAACGTTCTATGTGATGCGCATATCCTGTTTTTAATAGTTTTTTAATTGTAGTATCTATAGGATCAATACCCGTTGTTCCGGTATAAAATGAAGCTGGTATTTTTCTAGTATGATTCCAAAAATTCTTTGTACGTTCTTCTGTACCTTTTACTTCATAAACACCTCTTATAAATTCTCTCCACCCCAAAATTTGTCTAACAAAACCCTCTAAAGAATTAATAGGAATGTCATTTTTAGCAGCAAAATCTATAGCCTCTTCAATTACATATAATGGAGATAATAATCCAACATTAATTAAAGGAGATAGAATACTATGGTTTAAAAAATGTTCTTTTTTTACAATAGCATCTTCATAAGCACCAAAATCATGAAAACGCACCTTAAAAAATTCTTGTAACCAATCTTCAGATTCTTTAAAAGTTGTAGGATAGTACTGGATTGAATCTACCTCTCCTATATTATTTTTAAAGTTGGCATTTACATAATCTATTGCTTCTTTAAAATGTTTATTAACCTTTGGATATGTAATAGTTGGAGGTGTTTTATCTTTTGGATATTTTTTTCTGTTATCTGCATCAAAAGTCCATTTACCACCAACAGGTTCACCGTTTGTGACTAAAATATTTCTATCTGTACGTTGATTTTTATAAAATGACGTTTGAAAAAATTTCTTTTTATTAGGTTTAAAAAATGAACTTAATTCTTCTTTAGAATTTATAAATAACGGATTTTCATAATACTGAATTGATATTTGCTCTGAAAAAGTTTTTATTCTTTTCTCCAGCCAATTATCAGTAGGGTTTATTATATGAACTGTTGTTATCTCTTCATCAATAAAAAAAGAAAATAGCTTTCTAACATCACTTCTTTTGTCTGAAGCTTCTACATAGATAACTTTGAAACCTTTGTCAGCTAAAAAACTTTCATAAAATTTCATACTTGCTCTATGGAAAGCTACTTTTTGTTTATGAAAATTATATTGACTAAAAAACAAGTATTCTTCTACTAAAAACACGGTTGTTTTTGAAGGTAAAAACTCAGTATTTTTAAATAATTGATGCGGAAATATAACAGTAACTTCATTCATAACTAAAAAAGTGTTGGTTGTAACCACATGCGTTGAAAAGCACCTTTGCCATCATACCTTTCTGCCTGTAGCTGAACATTAAACTTTCTATCTCTTGGATCATTCCCTACACCTGCTACATATTGCCAATTTCCGTAGTTACTGTGTACATCATAATCTATTAACATACTCTCAAAATATGCAGCTCCAATTCGCCAATCTAGCAGCAATTCTTTAGCAAAATAAGATGCTACATTTTGCCTTCCCCTATTACTCATCCAACCAGTTAATTTTAACTCTATCATATTTGCGTTTACAAATGGCTCTTGAGTTTCTCCGTTAATCCATCGATCTATTTGAGCTTGACTTTCTTTCCAATCATAGTGTATGTTTTTTAAACCACTAATTTTAAACAGTTTGTTTTGGTGTTTTAAAGCAATAAACTTGAAATAATCTCTCCAAATAAGCTCAAAAATCATCCAGTAAGTGGATTGATTTCCACCAAATTCATTTTCAAACTCTCTTACTTTCCAATAAATGGTTTTTGCTGAGATGCTTCCGTTTGCTAGCCATGATGAAAATTTAGAACTATAATCTGTTCCAATGAGTCCGTTTCTTGTTTTCTTGTAAAAAGCTAGCTTTTTAGTATTAAAAAAATAATCATTTAACCTTTGTAACGCGGCTGTTTCTCCTCCTTTAAAAGGAAAAGCAGTATTTACAGGAAGTTCAAATGAATCGAAGCCTAATGCTTTTAAAGATGGTACTTTAGACTCAGGAACTGATACTTTTGTTTCTTTTTTAGGGAGAAGTGAGAACCTTGATCTTACTTCTGATAATTTTTCTACCTTTTTTCTAAATATTGTAAAAACCTCTGGTAGTTTTCTGATAGAAAATGGAACATCATCCGGGTGAAATAAAAACTGATCATAAAAACTATGAGTTGTTACATTTTTTGGCAAGTTTTTTAATACAGCATCTATTTGTTTGTTTTCTTCACTAGTAAACTCTTTCTGAAAAAAGAGGGCGTCCGCGTTGTATTCTAAACATACACTTGTAACCACCTGTTGCGGACACCCATAGTAAATAGAAAAAGGAACATTTAAAGATTGTAAGTTTTTTTGAAGATCTATAACCGATTCTCTTAAAAACTGTGCTCTATATTTTTCAATTTTTTTAAATCCAAACTGTGTTTTTGTAAATAATTCCTCATCAAAACAATACACTGCAATTACTTGCTCGTAATTAGCACAAGCCTGATATAAAGCTTCATTATCTTGAACACGTAAATTATTGGTAAACCATACTATGGCTGTTTTGTTTTGCTGCATTTTTTACTACAATATTTTACATTCTCCCAGTCTCGCTCCCATTTTTTTCGCCATGTAAATGGTCGTTCGCAAACAGGACATATTTTACTGGGTAAATGTTGTTTTTTTCTACTTGTCATTAATCATTACTAATGAAGACTTGGGTCTTTGATACGCTTCTCTTGTGAACAAGTTAGGAACTGCATACCCGTCTAAACCATTTATTGTGGCCACTCTTCCTTTAGAAAGGTTTAAAAAACCATCTTTTTGAAGCATCAAATCATCAACTACAAAAAACGCTATCTGACCTACTACCATTATAGTATTGTTTGCTTTTATAGGATACTCTTCTAGATATTTCATACCTATTTTTACAGGTGACTCAAATACGAAAGGAGCTTTAAAATTATTTATATAAGATGGTGTAAGACTGGTCATATCAAACTCAGACACATGCTTTTCATATTTTGCTGATGTGTGATGAGCGTCTTTAATAATATCTTCTGAAACATGATTTACAGTAAAAACACCAGTATTTTTGATATTTTCATAAGTGTTTCTAGGAATTAGGGTTGGACGAACAATAAAACCTAACAATGGCGGATTAGAACCTAAATGTATTAACGAACTAAAAATTGCCACATTTTCCTCACCTTCTTCTGATATACTACCAATTAAATTAGCAGATTTATATCCTGATAAACTATTCATCAAATTAATTCTGTGAATTTTATCAAAATTTTTTATGTCTTCACTGTTAAAAAATGCCATTAGTACTTAGTAAAATTGTTAATTATAATGTTGGTTGCTTTTAAGTCATGCATTAAATTATACAATCCAAAAAAGGTTCTATTGATATAAATAAAATGCTTTGATCCTCTATTTCCGTTCATGTTACGTAACTCTGTATTTTTTGCATACTTGGTACCCAACTCTGTAATTTTTCCAAAGAATGTTTCATCAGAAAAATCAAATTCTTCCGTATTAAATGGTTCTGTGAATAAACTTAGCATTTCATAAAACATTTCTTTGAAAAAGGCTAACTCTTCCTTACTATCATCTTCTCTTAAAATTTCTAGCTCAAATAACTTTTGCTCAAATAATTTTGGATCTGAAATGACTTCTTTTTTGGCTAATTCAAAATAAGGAACGTAAAACTCTTCAGGCACTTCTTTCATACAACCAAAGTCTAAAACAATTAGTTGATTGTCTTTAGATATCATAAAGTTTCCTGGATGAGGATCTGCATGAACTTTTCTTAACACATGCATTTGATACATGTAAAAATCCCATAACGCTTGCCCTAATTTGTTTGCTACTTTTTGATTGGTATTTTCTTTAGTAAATTCAGACAAATGAATACCATCCATCCAATCCATCGTTATGATTCTATCTGAAGATAAATCTTTGTAATAATTTGGAAATTTAAGATTTGGAATATGTTTACAGGCATCAACAATAGCTTGACTTTGAGCAACCTCTAATACATAATTTGTTTCTTCTATTAATTTATTTTCTACTTCTTTAAAGTACTTATCGCTGTCTTTACCTCTAATATTAAACATCTTAATAGCTATCGGCTTAACCAGCGCTAAATCTGTAGAAATACTTTCAGCTACTCCAGGATATTGAATTTTAACAGCATATTTTTTGCCATCTTTTTTTGCAACATGTACTTGTCCGATACTTGCTCCACTAACGGCATTCAGGTTAAAAGTATCAAACAATTCATCTGGATTTTTACCAAAATACTTTTTAAATGTTTTTTTCACCAAAGGAGCAGATAATGGCGGAACAGAAAATTGTGATAAAGAAAATTGCTCAACATATGCTTGTGGTAAAATACCTTTTTCCATACTTAACATTTGAGCTACTTTTAAAGCACTTCCTTTCAACTGTTTTAAGCCATTATATATATCTTTTGCATTGTCTTTATTTAGCTGTTCTTTGGCTTCATCTTCTCCATTAACCAACTTACTACCATAATATTTTAAGTAGTTTACACCTACTTTAGCTCCCGTTTGAACTAATTTAGACGCACGTTGTATTTTGGAAGTGGGAATGTTATCTATTGTTTTCATTACTTCATCATCTTTTCTTTAAATAAAAATTTACCTAAGTCTATTATACTTTTAATAGGTGCTATATTGATTACATCAAAGCTGGCGTTCACAGATTTCTCAATAAATAGATCTGTTTTTTCAAATGCCGAAGAAGTATCTTCTAACCAAAACTTAATAGTTACTACTAATTGTAACCAAGCAGTTTCACTTAGCGCTTTGTCTTGAATATTTTCTAATTTTTCTTGCTTAACATCTAATTTTTCTATGTCAAGATTATCTACAAACTTGGTAAATCCTTTTTTTAATCCTTTAAGGCTTTTCATTACTTCTAGTTTGTTTTTCTGATTTTTTAATGCGTAAACAACATAACTTCTGTTAGCTGTAAGCATTTCAAAAAAGGTATAGTAAAAACTTAGAAGTTGATTTCTGGCATCGAAAGATTCGAATTCTTCACTTTTATGAAGTAAGCCAAGTGTGTTTTCTAAAAAAACAGTGAAAATTTCATTTTTTATGGCCTCAAAAGAAGTAAAACTCTGATAAAATAAAGCTTCATCAAAATTATTATCCTTACTAAACTTGTATACAGATTTTGGATCTTCATTGTGCTCTAACACATAATCCATATACATTGAAATAAGATCTGATTTGTTAATATTTTTTTTCTTTGCCATGGTAGTATCTATTTGAAAATGTGTGTATGTTTTATTGCAATTCAAAGATACTATATTTTTGTTTAACTTTATGTTAAAAAAAGTAAACAAAAATTATTAAAGCATAAGAAAAGTTGATTATAACTTATTTTTTCAAGCAATTATTCATGTAAAACTAGCAAAGGAATTTTAGTTCGAAAGCTTAATTTTTCTACTTTAGGATGAAACAATAATTGTTGAAAATAATTAAGGTTTTTTGCCACCATAACTAACAAACTTGTACTGTATTTGTAGGTAAACTCTTCAATGGCATTTTCTATAACCTTAGATTTTTTATAAAAAAAAGTATACGGTAATTCCGTAAAAAAATCTTCTAATAAATCTTTATTTCTTGTTGATTTGCATTTAAAGAAACCTCAGAGTTTGTAACATGTAAAATTTGTAAGTTGGCATTTGTTTTACGCAACAACTCATGTAGCGGATTTAAGGTTTGTATGCTGTAGTTTAAAGAGAAATCTGTTGGAAAAGTTATAGTGGACAAATCGGTATAAATTGCTTTCTCAGGAATAATTAAGGTTTTACAGGCAACTTTTCTAATAACATCACCAGTATTGGTACCAATTACCTTATTAGCCGCATTGCTTGCTCCTTTTGTACCTAAAACAATTAAATCTATTTCTTTTTCTTCAACATGTTTTCTTACAGACTCAATAAAAAAATTAGTATCATGCAAAGCATAAAACTTATGTAAACTGTTTTTATTTTGTTCTTGAAGAGTTTGCAACCTTTCTTTTAATACTTCTTTTGACTCTTCTACACAAACAGCATTTATATTGGTACTTGCAGCAGGAGTATATACAGAAGCTCCGTCATATACAGAAACAATTCTATTTACATGTAAAATATAAAAATTACATTTTTCGCTCTTAAAAAACTGGAGTGCGTAATTAATTGCATTCATAGAATTGCTCGAAAAATCAGTAGGTAATAATATATTTTTCATCATAAAAAAAAGCTTACTTCAAAAATAAAAGTAAGCGTTATGATAAAAAATGATATTCATCATGTTATAGCACTAATGAATAGATTTTAATGCTTCTAAATCTAAAATACTGATGTTTCTACCTTCAATAGCTATAATTTCTTCTTTTTTAAATTTAGAGAGCGTTCTAATTAATGTCTCTGTTGCTATTCCTGCAACACTCGCCAAGTCATTTCTTGATATTTTTATGGGCTCATTTGGCGATCTATTAATTTTATGTGCAAACTTTAAAATAGTAGTAGCTGTTTTTTTATGAACAGAACTGTAAGCCATTTCTAATAACTGATTTTTAGCAGAACTAACGTCATCTGCTAATAACTTTATAAGTTCAAAAGCAAGTTTTGGGTTGTTGTCTAACACTTCTGTAAGTTCATTTTTTCCTACTGCAACCAAACAAGTATCTTCCATTGCAACAGCTGTTTCTTGATATGGCAACTCTTGCATAAAAGAAGTATAACCAAATAAATCATCTTCTTTATAAATATCTGTTGCTAATTCTTTCCCTTGCTCATCTAATTTGTAACATTTTACAACACCTTTAGTAACTAAAAACACATTGTTAGAATGTTGTCCTTCGTGAAATATAACATCTTCTTTATTAAAAGATAATTCTTTTCCATTATCATCAAAAAAGATTTTTAATTGATGTAATGATTGAAGTTCCTCCACAGTTTCTAATGGCTGGATTAACGCTGACTCTCTTTCTTCTTTTAAAATGGCAGCCTTTGCTAAACGACTTTCTATGGCGCTAATTAATTCTTCCTCGGCAAATGGTTTGGTTAAGTAATCATCTGCTCCCATATCCATTCCTTTTCGAATGTCTTTACGCTCTGTTTTAGCCGATAAAAATATAAAAGGAATATACATAGTTGCTTCTGACCTGGAAAGCTGTGATAATACACCATAACCATCTACTTCTGGCATCATTATGTCACAAACAATTATATCTGGTAAGATTTGTTCTGCTTTTTCTATTCCAATTTTACCATTTGCGGCAGTGGTTAGTTTATAGTTAGATAATTCTAAGAGTTCTGCTGTATTTTCTCTTAACACAGCATCATCTTCTATTAATAATATATGTTTCATGGTGGAATTATTGATACTTATTAGGGACAAAAAACTCAAACGTACTTCCTTCGCCTTCTTTACTACTAAAAGATATATCTCCTTTTAAATTTTCTAAATGATGTTTCACAATGTTTAACCCTATTCCTGTTCCTTGAGTTAACAAAGCATTTTCAGCTCTAAAATAGCGTTTAAATATATTTTTTTGATCATTTTCTGGAATACCAATACCATTATCTTTCACAGTAAAATGAGTATTTTCTTCATTTTGATGAATAAAAACATCGATGAGTGTATTTTCTGAAGAATACTTTATTGCATTATATAATAAGTTAGATAATGCTAATTCTACTATTTTTTCATCTTGATACAATGAAATTCCATCTATATTATCAGGATAATTAATACGTTGACCTTCTTTTAACATCATATTTGCATTGTAAACAACCTCGTTTACAACCTTACTTAACTTAAAGTGAGAAGGTTTATAACTTATTTTACCACGCTCTAATTTTTCTACAGATAAAAAATCATTTAAAATATTATTCAAATAATGTACCTTATCTGTTATAGTTTTAATGTGTTTATCTCTCTTTTCTTGTTGCTCAGATAATTTATATTTACTTAACAACATTGCTGATGTTAAAATTCCACTTAACGGTGTTTTGAACTCGTGAGATACTAACGATAAAAATTTAGTTTTTAACTCGTTTAACTCTTTTTCTTTCTGAAGTGCTTCTTTAGCATTTTGCTCGGCAACCAAACGTTTTTTATTTTCATCATCTAACTCTGTATTTACCGTTTTTAATTGTTGAATTGCATCACTTAACTCCTGAGTTCTCTCTGCTACTTTTTGCTCTAATTGAGCATTTAATTCATAAATTTGATCTTGTTGTTGTTTCCTTAACGTAATATCTACTGCTAAAGCCATTACATACGTTTCCCCTTCAACTGTAAAAGGGTTTAAACCAACTTCTACCGGAAATATATTGCCACATTTTTTAACACCATACAAATCTCTACCAACCCCCATTTGCCTTGTTTGGTTGTTTTTCATAAACTTACTTACATGGCTTTCGTGATTTTGATGATAATCTCTTGGGATTAAATTAAGTAATGGTAGACCTTCCAGCTCTTTTTTTGAGTAATTAAACATTGTTTCGGCAGACTTATTTGAAGCTACTATTTTTTGTGCTGTATTAACTACAATAACACCTTCAGATACAGCTTCAAAAAGCACAGAAAAAAATTCTTTTTCTTTATTAAACATTGATAAATGGGTGGTTTGAGCATATAAAATTACAAAATATATACTTTTGAACACCAATCTAAGCTTATCAATTGGTATAAAATTTTACATTTGCAGCATGGATTTATCAAGTATTACTTTTACAGATTGGATTGGCTATTTAGCCTCGGCACTTTTAATTATTTCTTTTATGATGAAGAATGTTAAAACCTTACGTATTATTAATTCGTTTGGTTGTGCTGCTTTTATTTATTACGGAGTTTTATTAGGAAATGATATGCCAATTATTATTACCAATGGTTTTATTGTGGCTTTCAACCTTTATTACCTTTTTATAAAGAAAGATTAATAAAAAAACTCACTATTATAGTGAGTTTTTTTATGCTTTAATAGTTCCTAAATGCTTTAGTTTCTTCAAATACGGCGCTTAAAATTCGTTGTTCAACAGCATCATATTCAATATTTCTTCTACGCATTACTACTTCTACAACTTCATCTACTTTATTTAATTTATATTCTGTAAAACCAGAAGCTCCTCCCCAGCTAAAAGAAGGCACAAAATTTCTTGGAAAACCACTACCAAAAATATTTGCTGATACTCCTATTACTGTTCCTGTATTAAACATGGTGTTAATTCCACATTTAGAGTGATCTCCCATTATTAAACCACAAAACTGAAGACCTGTTTTTGCAAATCTTCCGGTTTCATAATTCCATAATCGCACTTCTGCGTAATTGTTTTTCAGGTTAGAATTATTAGTATCGGCTCCTAAATTACACCATTCACCCAACACAGAATTTCCTAAAAATCCGTCATGCCCCTTATTAGAATACCCTAATAATACCGAATTATTAACCTCTCCTCCTACCTTACAATAAGGTCCCAAGGTTGTTGCACCATAAATTTTGGCTCCTAATTTTAATACTGAATTTTCACACATTGCTAATGCACCTCTTACCACGCAACCTTCCATTATTTCGGCATTCTTCCCAATATAAATAGGACCTGTAGTAGCATTTAAGGTACAAAAAGTAAGCTTAGCTCCTTTTTCAATAAAAATTTGCTCTTTACCAACACATTGCACAGTATCTGGTATTGGTTCAGACTTTCTATCTTTAGTAATTAACTCAAAATCTGATCGAATAGCGACATCATTTAATGAAAATATATCCCACGTATTTTTAATTTGAATGCAATCTTCCTCAAATTCTATTTGCTTATAATCTTCAAAATTTACCTCCTCTTGCTCATCTGTAGTATAAAATGCTATAACATCTTCACCTTTAAAAATTGCTTCGTTAGGCTGTAGATTTTTAACCATTGTAGCTAAAACTTCATTAGGTAAATAAGAAGCATTTAGCATAATGTTTTGCGCTAACTCTACCATTGGGTATTTTTCTTCTAAATACTCTTCTGTTATTGTTGAAGTTGTGTAACCAAGGTATTTTTCCCATTTTTCTCTAATAGTTAAAATACCAACTCTAATATCGGCAACCGGACGTGTAAATGTTAAAGGTAATAATGCGGTGCGAACATCACCATCAAATAAAATATAATTCATTTTGTATACTGTTTTGAAGCTATACAAACTTACTATTTTCGTATTCAAGTAAAAATATAAATCTTACTTTTGTTATTATGAAAAAAATATTAGCACTTATTTTATTGGGTATCTTAATAATAACAGCAATGTATTATGCTTTTATTTATTACATACCTTACAGTGAAGGAATAAGATCTGGTGAGTTAATAAAATTTAGTCGTAAAGGTGTTATGATTAAAACTTGGGAAGGTGAAATTAGTCAAGGAATTTCTGGAGCTCAAATTTTTAAGTTTTCTGTTGAAAACAAACAGAAAGAGGCTATATATGACTTACAAAAATACCAAGGTCGTTATGTAAAAGTGTATTATAAAGAACGATACGGAACTTTCTTTTGGTTAGGGGATAGTAAATATTTTATCACTAAAGTAGAAGAAGAAAAATCACCACATTTTAGCGGAGGTAGAAATTATGACAATGAAGAATAAATACAAACATGTAGAGGAAACACAAATATCAATATCTGAATTAATGTTGCCTTCATTTGCTAATTTTAGCGGAAAAATTCATGGAGGTTATATATTAAATTTAATGGATCAAATTGCTTTTGCTTGTGCCTCTAAACATTCAGGAACTTATTGTGTAACTGCATCTGTAGATACTGTTGATTTTTTAAATCCAATTGAAGTTGGTGAATTAGTAACCATGAAAGCTTCTGTAAATTACGTTGGTAAATCGTCAATGGTAGTTGGTATTCGAGTAGAAGCTCAAAATATTCAAACAGGAAACGTAAAACATTGTAACTCTTCTTATTTTACAATGGTTGCCAGAACTGATGATGGAAAAAGCAAACAAGTACCTGGCTTAATTTTAGATAGCGATTTAGAAGTACGACGTTTTTTAAAAGCTATCAAAAGAATTGAAATGAAAAGAAAAAGACAAGACGAATTTGATAGTGATGACTTTATACCAAATGATTATTTAAAAGAACTAGAAAACTACAATGTACAAGTTAACTTGAAGAAATAATTAATTTTCACAAAAAGTTTGACACTCCTGTAAAAAAATAAAAAACAACTACTTATATCTTTTTGAATTAAATAAAAACCCCGTTTTCTGAAAGCCTTGAAATGTTTTTTGTAAGGACTTAATTTAATTAAGACTAACACAAAAAATATTTAACAATGAAACAATTTTTATCAATACTTGCCATTACATTGGCTTTTCAAGTTACTACTGCACAAATAGCTAATTCTGCAGAGGAAATTTCACCATTATTAGTAGGTGAAAAAATTCCAGCAACAACTGTTACTAATTCAAAAGGTAAAGAAATTAGTACTTCTGATATTTTTAAGCAACAAAAAACAGTGTTAGTAGTTTACAGAGGTGGTTGGTGTCCATATTGTAATCGTCAATTAGAAGGATTACAAAAAATTGAAGACGAATTATTAACTTCAGGTTATCAAATCATAGCTGTTAGTCCAGATAAAGTTTCTAAAGATGCTAACAAATTTTCATCTAAATATGAATTGATTTCTGATAGCTCAACTCAATTAATTCAAAATTTAGGTATCGCTTTTAAAGCTCCTGAAAAATACGGAGATATGTTAGGTAAAGCTTCTGGAGGAAAAAATAAATCTGCATTACCTGCTCCATCAGTATTTATTATTAATAAAGAAGGAGTTATTTTATATGAATACATCAGTCCAGATTACAAAAATAGAATTGACACAAAATTATTGTTAGCTACTGCCAAAGCTATACAATAACATATTAACTATCCTATGTTAACTAAAAACGAAGCAATAGCTTCGTTTTTTTTATTTTACAACACTTTATCATTAACATTTGTAAGTTGTTAGATTTTTTAAGACTAAGGAGTTGTATTTAAATTATAATAACATGAAAAAATTAATTCTTTCCCTTATTCTCACTATCACAACTAGTTTTGTTATTTCACAAACCTTACCTGACTCACCTAAAAAATTAAAATCTTTACCATTAGGTACAAAAGTACCGGATACAGAAATTGCTTTATTTTCAGGTAAAAATATGAGTACCGATAAGCTTTTTGACATTAAACAAACTATTTTAGTGGTTTACAGAGGTGGTTGGTGTCCGTTTTGTAACAGACAATTAAGTGGGCTTGCAAAAATTAAAGATGATTTACTTTCATTAGGCTATCAATTAGTAGTAGTTAGCCCAGATTCAAGATCTACCGTAGAATCTAAAAGATATTCTCAAAACTACATTGTAGCTTCCGATTATAATACACAATTAATTAAAAACCTTGGTGTAGCCTATCAAGCTCCTAAAAAACTTTCAAAAACCTTAAAAAAATACTCTAACGGAAGAAATTCATCAGTAATACCTGCACCTTCTGTTTTTATTTTAAATAATGATGGGGAAATTCTTTTTAAGTTTGTAAGTACCAACTTTAAAAAACGTATTAGCTCTGAATTATTACTTTCTATTGCTGAAGATTATAAAGAGGAAAACTAATAAAGAACCTTAAAACAAAAAAGCTGCTTGATGACAAGCAGCTTTTTTTTATGTAAAAATCAATATATTATTTACTTAAATACATTTTTCTTCTTGCATATAAGTCGTAAAAAGCATCGTCTCTTAAACTATCAATAAACAAAATGCTTTCTCCTGTACTTTTCATCTCTGGTCCAAGCTTCTTATTTACATTTGGAAACTTGTTAAACGAAAATACTGGTTGCTTAATTGCATAACCTTCTAGTTGTGGATTAAAGTTAAAATCTGTAACCTTTTTCTCACCTAACATTACTTTAGTAGCATAATTAACATAAGGCTCTTTGTATGCTTTTGCAATAAACGGAACTGTACGAGAAGCTCTTGGATTCGCTTCAATAATGTACACTTTATCATCTTTTATGGCAAACTGAATGTTTATTAAACCAACTGTATTTAATTCTAAAGCAATCTTCTTGGTATACTCTCTAATTTGTTCCATTACTAACTCTCCTAAGTTAAAAGGAGGCAGCGTTGCATTTGAATCTCCAGAGTGTATTCCACATGGCTCAATATGCTCCATAATTCCAATGATGTACACATTTTCTCCGTCGCAAATAGCATCTGCTTCTGCTTCAATTGCTCCTTCTAAATAGTGATCTAATAATAATTTGTTATTTGGAATCTTACGTAATAAATCTACTACATGCTCTAATAACTCTTCTTTATTAATAACTATTTTCATTCCTTGTCCCCCTAATACGTATGATGGTCGAACCAAAATTGGGAAGTCTAATTCATCTGCTAAAGCTAAAGCTTCATCTGCATTTGTAGCAACACCAAATCTTGGATAAGGAATATTATTTTCTTTCAATAAAGTAGAGAAACTTCCTCTATCTTCTGCTAAATCTAATGCTTTATAACTTGTTCCTAAAATTGGAATACCATAACGATCTAACTTTTCAGCTAATTTTAAGGCAGTTTGTCCTCCCAACTGAACAATTACACCTTCTGGTTTTTCATGCTTAATGATGTCATAAATATGTTCCCAAAAAACTGGTTCAAAATATAATTTATCAGCTGTATCAAAATCTGTAGAAACAGTTTCAGGGTTACAGTTAATCATGATTGTTTCATAACCACATTCTTTAGCTGCGTATACACCATGAACACAGCAGTAATCAAACTCAATACCTTGTCCAATTCTATTAGGTCCAGAGCCTAAAACAATAATTTTTTTCTTGTCTGAAACTACACTTTCGTTAGCAACTTGTTTAACTCCGTCTGCAGTTTCGATTTCTTGTTCAAAAGTTGAGTAATAATAAGGTGTTTGAGCTTTAAACTCTGCAGCACAAGTATCTACTAACTTATATACACGCTTTATACCTAACTCTTCACGTTTTTTATAAACTTGACTTTCTAAACATTCTAACATATGTGCAATTTGACGATCACCATATCCTTTTTGTTTAGCTTCTAGTAATAACTCTCTATCTAAAGTATCAATTGTAAACTTAGATATCTCTTTTTCTAATTCATAAAGCTCTTCATATTGCTTTAAGAACCACATGTCAATTTTGGTAATATCGTGGATTTTAGACAAAGGAATTCCCATTTGTATAGCATCATAAATGGCAAATACTCTATCCCATGATGCATACTTTAATTTATCTAATATCTGATTATAATCGGTGTAGCTTTTTCCATCTGCACCAATTCCGTTTCTTTTTATTTCTAATGATTGCGTGGCTTTATGAAGTGCTTCTTGAAATGAGCGTCCAATTCCCATCACCTCACCTACTGCTTTCATTTGTAAGCCTAACGTTCTGTCAGAACCTTCAAACTTATCAAAGTTCCAACGTGGTATTTTAACGATTACATAATCTAAGGTTGGCTCAAATAAAGCTGAAGTAGATTTTGTAATTTGATTATCTAATTCATCTAATGTATAACCAATTGCTAATTTAGAGGCTATTTTTGCGATTGGATATCCTGTTGCTTTTGATGCCAATGCAGATGAACGCGATACACGTGGATTAATTTCTATCGCAATAATGTCTTCTTTCTCATCTGGAGAAACCGCAAACTGAACGTTACATCCACCGGCAAATTCACCAATTGAGCGCATCATTTTAATAGCCATATCACGCATACGTTGATATGTTTTATCAGATAAAGTCATTGCTGGAGCTACAGTAATAGAATCTCCGGTGTGAATCCCCATCGGATCCATATTTTCTATAGAACAAATAATAACAACATTATCATTATCATCGCGTAATAATTCAAGCTCATATTCTTTCCATCCCATCATAGCTTTATCAATCATTACCTCATGGATTGGAGAAATTTCTAGTCCTCTTGTTAATGATTCATCAAATTCTTCTTCATTGTAAACAATAGATGCTCCTGCTCCACCCAAGGTAAATGAGGCACGAATACATAACGGAAAACCAAACTCTTGTGCAATTTCTTTTCCTTTTAAATAAGAAGTTGCAGTAGCTTGAGGTGCCATTGGAATGTTAATTTTAGTCATTAACTCTCTAAATTTCTCACGATCTTCAGTAATGTTAATAGCATCAATATCTACTCCTATAATCTCTACACCAAAATCCTCCCAAATTCCTTTTTCATCTGCTTCTATACAAAGGTTTAATGCTGTTTGTCCTCCCATAGTTGGTAAAACAGCATCAATTTGTGGGTGTTCTTTTAAAATTTTAATGATCGACTTTGTGTTTAATGGCAATAAGTACACGTGGTCTGCCATTGAAGGATCGGTCATAATTGTAGCAGGGTTCGAGTTAATTAAAATGGTTTCAATACCATCTTCTCTTAATGAACGTAACGCTTGAGATCCCGAATAGTCAAACTCACATGCTTGACCAATAACAATAGGCCCTGATCCAATAATTAAAATCGATTTAAGGTCTTTTCTTTTTGGCATGATTGTATTTGTTGTGTTGTTGTGTAATAAAAGTATAAATTATTTAGTAGTTAAAAAAAAGGTGTTACTAAAAAATAGTAACACCTTTATATTAACAATTGTAAAATCATTATTTCTTTGGTCTTGGAGCTGAAGATACAGTTAATGCCTTTCTTCCTTTTGCTCTTCTTCTAGCTAATACTTTTCTACCATTAGCAGAAGCCATTCTTTCGCGGAAACCGTGTTTGTTTCTTCTCTTTCTTTTCGATGGTTGGTAGGTTCTTTTACTCATTTTAAATATCTTAAAAACTTAAATAAATTGAATCGTTGCTAATAGTGAAATTCCGACTGCTAAAAGCGATTGCAAATATACAATCATTTTTTATTCTAACAAGGTTAATTTTACAATTTTTAAAATATTTTTTTTGAAGCAATTTTTAATACAAATTATTTGCCCTTATTTTCAAACATCGTACTTTTGCGCAAACCTAACAACACCATGAACAACACAAAGTATGTATTTGTAACAGGAGGCGTTACTTCATCTTTAGGAAAAGGAATTATTGCCGCTTCTTTAGCAAAATTATTACAAGAAAGAGGCTACTCGGTAACCATTCAAAAACTAGACCCTTATATTAATATTGACCCAGGAACTTTAAACCCTTACGAGCACGGTGAGTGTTATGTAACGGATGATGGTGCTGAAACTGATTTAGACCTTGGTCACTACGAACGTTTTTTAAACATTCCTACCTCACAAGCTAATAATGTAACTACTGGTAGAATATATCAATCTGTTATTGATAAAGAACGTAGAGGTGAGTTTTTAGGAAAAACAGTACAGGTTATACCTCATATTACTGATGAAATTAAAAACCGTATTCAAATTTTAGGAAATACAGGTAACTATGACATTGTTATTACTGAAATTGGAGGTACCGTTGGTGATATAGAATCGTTACCATATGTAGAGGCAGTTAGGCAATTAGAATGGGATTTAGGTGAAAACAATACTATTGTAATACACCTTACTTTAGTTCCTTATTTAGCTGCTGCTGGTGAATTAAAAACTAAACCTACACAACACTCTGTAAAAATGTTAATGCAAAGTGGTGTGAGCCCAGATATATTAGTATGCCGATCTGAAAACGAAATTTCTGATGACATTAAACGTAAATTAGCTCTATTTTGTAATGTAAAACAAAAAGATGTTATACAATCTTTAGATGCAGAAACAATATATGATGTTCCTAACTTAATGCTTGATGAAGGTTTAGATAGTGTGGTTTTAGAAAAATTAAAACTATCTGATGTTAATCCTCCTAAAATGGATAAATGGAATAACTTCTTAAGCAAACATAAGAACCCTAAAGAGTTTGTTGAAATAGGACTAATTGGTAAATATGTAGAATTACATGATTCTTACAAATCTATTACAGAAGCTTTCATTCATGCCGGATCTACTCATGAAACCAAAGTAAATGTTCGTTGGATTCATTCTGAAGAATTAAATCCAGAAACTATAGAAACTGAATTGCAAGGTTTAAATGGTATTTTAGTTGCTCCAGGTTTTGGTGATAGAGGTATTGAAGGTAAAATTGCAGCTGTACAATATGCACGTGAAAACAATATTCCGTTTTTAGGTATTTGTTTAGGAATGCAAATGGCAGTTATAGAGTTTGCTAGAAATGTACTTGGATTAAAAGATGCCACTTCTACAGAAATGAATCCTGAAACAGCAAATCCAGTAATAAACCTAATGGACGAACAAAAAGATATTACTGATAAAGGTGGCACTATGCGTTTAGGTGCTTGGGATTGTGAAATTTCTACTGACTCAAAAGTGTATGAAGCATATCAAAACACATTGATTAGTGAGCGACATAGACACCGATATGAGTTCAATAATGATTATAAAGCTCAAATTGAAGCTGCAGGCATGATTGCAACTGGAGTAAACCCCAAAACAGGTTTGGTAGAAATTGTTGAGTTACCAAATCATCCTTGGTTTGTTGGTGTTCAATACCACCCAGAATATAAAAGTACCGTTTTAACTCCACACCCTTTATTTGTTAACTTTATAAAAGCGGCGTTAGAACAATCGAAAAAATAAAAGTAAAAAGCCTTAATGAAATTCATTAAGGCTTTTTTTTATGCAAATTTGATAGATTTAGAAGGATGAATATTGGCTATTATTTTTGACGGGACCAACAACATTAACAAACATAAAAACATGGTTCCTACATTTAATAAAAATAAATGCCACCAGTTAAAAAATACTGGCACCGTTGATACATAATATGTTTCGGGATCTAGAGGAATAATTTTAAAATAATGTTGTACAAACAACAAAACCAATCCTATTAAATTCCCCCATAACAAGCCTTTTAATATAAGATAGCCTGCATTGTATAAAAATACCTTTTGAATGCTCCAATTTTGGGCTCCTAAAGCTTTTAAAATTCCAACCATTTGTACACGCTCTAAAATAAGAACTAATAAAGCCGTAATCATGTTAATTCCTGCAATTAAAATCATAATTACCAAAATAAACCAAACGTTATTATCAAATAATTTAATCCACTCAAAAATAGCAGGAAATTGATTAATTATGGTTGTACTGTTTAATGTAGCACCTGTATTACTGTAAATTTCATTTCCTTTTACTTGTATTTCATCAAAGTTATTAAGTAATACCTCAAAACCTCCAACTTGATTTTCAGTCCAACCATTTAATCGTTGAACCTCTCTAATATCTCCTAAAATAATTGAGCTATCAAACTGGTCAAACCCAGTTTTAAAGGAGCCTACAATTACAGGCTTTCTTCTTTTAAAAGGGACTTTTGAGTTTTCTGCGCTAAACCATACCTGAATTGTATCACTAACCTTTAATTGAAGCCTGTTTAAAATAAGTTCTGAAACAATAATCTCTCTATTTCTAGCTTGTTTAAAGTTAGGCAACCTGCCTTGGGTTAAATATTCTTCAAAAAAAGAAAAATCATAGCCTTCATCTACTCCTTTAAAAATAATCCCTTCAAAATCGATTGTAGTTCTTATAATTCCGCCTTTATTAGCGTAAATCTGTACATTTTTAACACCTTTTACATCTTTAAATTCAGGATAAAAATCTTGGTTTATATCAATAGGAACTGTAGATACATCAGAATTATTATTGTCATAATTAGTAATTTGTACATGCCCTTTAAAACCTGCTATTTTATCTCGTATTTTATGCTGAAAACCAGCTGTAATAGCTATAGATATCATCATTATTGCAACCCCCAATGCAATTGCTAAAACCGCAATTTTTATTATTGGTGATGAAATAGTATTTTTACCTCTTTTGCCTGCAATTATTTTTTGGGCAACAAATAATTCGAAATTCAATAGTTGTGATTTTTTTCTATTTCAAAAGTATCAATTAAAACTTAAAATCATACACTATGTATATTGATATTTACTTATGAGAAAAGCTACATTTAATGATAAAGATTTAGTTGTTGATATTTTATCTCAATCTTTTAATGAGAATAAATCGATAAATTTTGTGGTTAAACAAGATAAAAAAAGAGCCCAAAGAGTAAAAACTTTAATGGAATATTCTTTTTTTACAGGGATGAGTAGCGGTGCTGTATATATTGATGATACTAATTTAGCTTGTGCTATTTTTTTACATGAAAAGAAAACTACCTTATCATCTATTTTATGGGATTTAAAACTTGTATTTAAAGTTATAGGTATTAAAAACGTGTTTAATGTTTTAAAAAGAGAGCAAGAAATAGCAAAAAATCAACCCAAAAGTGATTTTAAACATCTTTGGTACTTAGGTGTTTTTCCAAAATCACAAGGAAAAGGAATAGGATCAAAATTTTTAACAGATCTTCTAGATTTTTATAAAAATGATTTAATTTATCTTGAAACCTCAACATTAAGGAATTTACCTCTATATAAAAGACATGGTTTTTCTATTATTAATGAAATAAATTTAGGTTATAAACTGTTTATATTAAAAAAGTAAGTAAATGTTTGGCACAGAAATTCACTGGGTTACTTTTACAATATTAGTAGTTCAAATAGCTATACTTCCGTTCTTGTATATTAATTATTTGTATGATAAATCAAACTTATACAGAAAGCGTTTTTTATACCTAACTATTGTATTTATAATTTATAACTTTTTCTCAGGGTTATTCCCAGATGTTACAATACCAATTCCTACCCTTATACAAAACCTAATTGCTTATGGTGTAGGAATATTATACGTGTTGTATTTTGTGTATTATATTTACAATGAATTTCATATTACTCCTTTTAAGTATTTTTCTGTAAAGTCTATTTTCACCTACTTAATTTCTTTATTTATATTTCTATTTGTAATCCCTTTGATACTTGGGTATGATTTAAATTTTACTCGTAAGTTATTCATTTTTATTCCACTTGTTTTAGCTATTATTTACTCCTTCAAAACCTCATTACGCTTACTTAATATTTATCAAAAAGAATCAATAAATAATCTACAAAAGCATTATAAGCTCAGAATAATATCAGCTAATATTGGAGTGTTTTCTTTATTAACTTTACCGATTATTGTTTTTATCGGTGATTATCAATACATAGAGCAACCTTCAGTAAACCTTGGCTACTTTGTTATGC
Source organism: Tenacibaculum geojense (assembly GCF_042676005.1). NCBI lineage: Bacteria > Pseudomonadati > Bacteroidota > Flavobacteriia > Flavobacteriales > Flavobacteriaceae > Tenacibaculum > Tenacibaculum geojense. The sequence continues at coordinate 37,228 of NZ_JBHTJR010000050.1, forward strand.
TGAATGTTTATATTAAAAATCAAATTAGATTACAGAGAGCTAATCAAGAAATTATATCAAACTACTATAAAACTGAAGAGCAAAAACAACCTTTAGATACTTTTAACTTAACAACTAAAGAAAAAGAAGTTGCCGCTTTAATTTTAAAGAACTATAAGTACAAAGACATTGCAGAACTAATGTTTATTACCGAAAAAACCGTTTCAAAACATGCTTCTAACATATTTAAAAAAACAAATGTTAGTAACAGAAACGATTTTAAAAACAAAATAAACAACTAAAAACAAGTAAGTTATTAAAATACGTATAAAATACGTACCACATATTTCAAAAAAATATGGAATATTTATAATATTGAGTATCAATTAAATTCTACACTAAAAGTGTTTTCTCTTTTTTAATTGGAATTAAATTTTGCTTGGGAAACAGAAAGTTTTAAAGTATAAATTGTTATGAATTGCAATTAAGCATTAAATTTATAGCTTATAAATTATAATTTATGAGATATTTATTTAGTGCTTTTTTTAGTTCCTTATTATTAATTAGTGCATGTGCACAAGCTCTTAAAAAAGAGAAAAAAAACAATAATAAAACCGCTGTTAAAGAAATAATAACTGGTGCCGAAAGTACTTCTTTGTATTTACCTTTATTAAAAGGAAAAAATATTGCCATAGTTGCTAATCAAACTTCAACTATTGGAGATACTCATTTAGTTGATTTTTTACACAAACAATCATCAATTCAGGTTCTAAAAGTGTTTGCTCCAGAACATGGATTTAGAGGTAAAGCAGATGCTGGAGAAACCATTAAAGATGGCATTGATACAAAAACAGGTTTACCAATAATATCGTTATATGGTAAAAATAAAAAACCTTCACCTAGTCAACTTGAAAACATAGATATTGTTGTTTTTGATATTCAAGATGTTGGTGCACGTTTTTACACTTATATATCAACCTTACATTACGTTATGGAAGCTTGTGCAGAAGCCAATATACCTATTATTGTTTTAGACAGACCAAACCCCAATGGACATTATGTAGACGGACCTTTACTTGACAAAAAACATAAAAGTTTTGTAGGAATGCACCCGGTTCCCGTAGTTTACGGAATGACAATTGGCGAATATGGAAACATGATTAATGGCGAAAAATGGCTTCAAAATAACATTAATTGTGATTTAACAGTTATTAAACTCCAAAATTACAACCGTAATACACCCTATAGTCTACCTATTAAACCTTCTCCTAACCTTCCTAATGATACAGCTATAAACCTTTACCCTAGTCTTTGTTTTTTTGAGGGAACTAACGTTTCTGCCGGAAGAGGAACATCAAAACAATTTCAAATTTACGGCTCGCCATTTTTAAACAAATCAGAATTCAGTTTTACTCCAAAACCTAATGAAGGTGCTAAATACCCAAAACACAACGGTAAAATTTGTTATGGAGAAGACTTGAGTAGCACTAAAAAAGTAGCACAAATACATTTAAAGTGGTTGATTAACGCATACCAACAGACTTCAGACAAAACAACATTTTTCAATTCGTTTTTTACCAAACTAGCTGGTACAACTAAACTTCAAGAACAGATTAAAAATGGATTTTCTGAACAAGAAATTAAAGCGAGCTGGAAAGAAGATTTAAATAAATTTAAAAAAATCCGTGATAAATACTTACTTTACAAGTAAGTATTTTACAATCCAATAAATTTACTCTAAAAAACCACAATCATTCATCCAGGTATCAGAATATACTTTATTCATATACCTAACTCCATGATCTGGTAAAACTAAAACTACAAAACTATCTTTTGTAAAATATTTTTTTGCAGCGTATTGTTTCGTTGCTTGTATAACCGCACCACAGGTGTAACCTCCAAAAATACCTTCAGCTTGTACTAAAGCTCTAGCTTGCAATGCTGCATCTTTATCAGATACTTTTTCATAAACATCAACTACATCAAAATCTGTAGATGTAGGGATTAAATTCTTTCCTAAACCTTCTATTTTATAAGGAGATATTTCTCCTGCATCAAATTTTCTTGTTTCGTGGTATTTTTTAATTACAGAACCTATTGCATCTACTCCTAAAATTTTTACATCAGGATTTTGTTCTTTTAAATATCGTCCAATACCAGATATAGTTCCACCTGTTCCACTCGCAACAACTACATGTGTTAGTTTACCTTCTGTTTGTTTCCAAATTTCAGGACCAGTTGTAGCGTAATGAGCTTCTATATTTAACTCATTAAAGTATTGATTTATATAAATTGAATTAGGAGTTTCTAAATGAATCCTTTTAGCAGTCTCGTAATACGAACGAGGATCATCAGCAGGAACATTAGCAGGACAAACATGCACCTCAGCACCCATAGCTTTTAAAATATCTATTTTATCTTGAGATGATTTATCACTTACAGCTAAAATACATTTATAACCTTTAACTAAACTAATCATAGCCAAACTAAAACCAGTATTACCTGAAGTAGTTTCAACAATGGTATCTCCGGGTTTTAGAATCCCTTTTTTTTCTGCATTTTCTACTATATGAAGAGCAATTCTATCTTTTGCTGAATGTCCAGGGTTAAAAGCTTCTATTTTAGCGTAAAAATTACCTGGTAAATCTTTAGTAATTTTATGTAGTTTAACAATTGGTGTTTCCCCTATTAATTCTAAGATATTGTTTTTAATCGTGGTATTATTCTCCATTTATTATAATAAAAAAGTCATTTTGAACAGAAGAGAAGAATCGTATTGTATCACTGATTTTTCGCTCTGCTCAAAATGAAAATTCCTCAATTCGAGGGCAAAAGTAACATTATTTTTCTAACTTATTTTCTAAAGCTAAAAAGAAGGCATATTCTCTTGCTGTTTCTTTTAAAGCATCAAATCTACCAGATGCTCCACCGTGTCCTGCTTCCATGTTAGTATGCAGTAATAATAAATTATTATCGGTTTTTAATTCTCTTAATTTAGCTACCCATTTTGCTGGTTCCCAATATTGCACTTGACTATCATGTAAACCTGTGGTAACCAACATATTTGGATATTCTTTTGCTTCTACTTGATCATAAGGAGAATAAGATTTAATATAATCATAATATTCCTTATTATTTGGATTCCCCCATTCATCGTATTCACCTGTAGTTAACGGAATACTATCGTCTAACATGGTAGAAATTACATCTACAAACGGAACAGCAGCTATGATACCATTATATAATTCTGGATTCATATTTACCACAGCTCCCATTAATAAACCTCCAGCAGAACCTCCCATTGCATATAAATGATCAGAAGACGTATAACCGTTATCTATTAAATACTTTGAGCAATCCACAAAATCAGTAAATGTATTTTTCTTATGTAACATTTTACCGTCTTCATACCAGTCTCTTCCTAAATATTGCCCTCCTCTAATATGAGCTAACGCAAAAATAAAACCTCTATCTAGTAAGCTTAGTCTAGTGGTAGAAAAACCATCAGAAACTGTGTATCCATATGAACCATAAGCATACTGTAAAACAGGAGTATCTTTTGATATTTTAGTATCTTTATGATAAACAATAGATAAAGCTATTTTTTTACCATCACGAGCAGGAACCCATAAACGTTTACTGATATAATTTGCTTTATCAAACTTCCCTCCTAATACTTCTTGTTCTTTTTTTATTTCTTTAGATTGATCTTTCATATTAAAATCAACTACAGAACTTGGGGTAGTCATTGAGTTATAAGAATATCTTATGATATCTGTATCAAACTCTGGATTATTGTAAACAGCTGCTGTGTAAGTTTCCTCATCAAAAGGTAAATAGTAATCTTCAGAGCCATCCCAACGCTTAATTCTAATTTTTATTAGTCCTTCATTTCTCTCCTCTAACACCAAATACTCTTTAAAAATAGAAAAATCTTCAAGAAGTGTGTCCTCTCTATGCGGAATAACATCAACCCAATTTTCTTTGGTAGTTTTATTTTCAGGAGTTTTCATTAACTTAAAGTTTGTTGCTCCGTCTTTATTGGTTTTGATGTAAAAATGATCTTGATAATGAGAAATTTCATATTCTAAATCGCGTTCTCTAGGCTGAATAACTCTAAATTCTCCATTTGGATTATCTGCTTCTAAAACACGATATTCTGTAGATACAGTACTGTAAGAGCCTATTACTAAAAACTTGTTAGATTTTGTTTTAAAAACAAAAGTTCCAAAAGTATCGTCTTTCTCTTCATAAACCAATTCATCTAACTTTGAGTCCGATCCTAAAGTATGTTTGTAAATTTTTGACGATCTTAAAGTAACAGGATCCTTTTTGGTGTAAAACAATGTTTTATTATCATTTGCCCAAACACTTCCTCCTGTTGTGTTCTCTATAATATCTTTATAAATTTTACCCGTCTCTAAATTTTTTATTCTTATAAAATACTGTCTTCTACTTACCGTATCTGTAGCAAAAGCGACTAACTTATTATCTAAAGATACATTTAAACCTCCTAGCTGAAAATAATCATATCCTTTAGCTTCATTGTTAACATTAAACAACACCTCTTCTTCAGCTTCTAAGGTTTCTTTTTTCCTTGAATAAATTGGATACTGCTGTCCAGTTTCATACCTTGTAATATAAAAATAACCGTTATCTTTATAAGGTACAGACTCATCATCTTCTTTAATTCTTCCTTTCATTTCCTCAAACAAACTTTTCTGAAAATCATTGGTATATCCCATTTCACTTTCAAAATACTTGTTTTCAGCATTTAGATAATCATACACCTTTTGTGTTTGTTCATCTTTAATTTCAGCATTTTTTTGTGCATCGGTTAATCGCATCCAGAAATAATTATCTGTCCTTACATCACCATGCATTTCTAACTGTTTGGGTTGCTTTTCTGCAACCGGTGCCTTAGTATCGTTATTCATGTTCTTTTCTTTGCAGGACGCAAAAATAACACATAAAACGAAACTGGGTAGTAGTAGCTTTCTCATTTTTTATTGATTTTTATCTGGTTAAAATACTAATTTTGTAACACGTAATTAAAAAAACACAACACTATGTTTGGAGATTTATCTGGAATGATGGATAAGCTGAAACAAGCTCAGCAAAAAGTTGAAGAAACAAAACAACGTTTAAATACTGTTTTAATAGATGAAAGTGGTGCTGATAATAAAATTAGAGTAACAGTTACTGCCAACCGTGAAATTAAATCAATAATTATAGATGATTCTTTATTAACTGATGCTGAAGAATTAGAAGATTATTTAATTTTAACTTTGAACAAAGCTTTAAAAAGAGCAGGTGAAATTAATGAACAAGAAATGGCTGTAGCTGCTAAAAGTGGTATGCCCAATATTCCAGGAATGGACGGTTTGTTTTAAAATAGAACCACAACAAACATCCTATAATTTAAATAGGATGTTTGTTTTTAAAAAAGACTACAATGCATGAAAAAGAGCAATTAGCCAACTATTTAAAACGCTACGGAACCATTTCTAAATCAGATATTAACTACTTTGTTAAAGAAACTAAATTAAAAACTTTTCTTAAATCTGAATATATTTTAGAACCTGGTAAAACTTGCAAACATCAATACTTTATTTTATCAGGCTTAACAAGAACTTTTTATATTGATTATAAAGGAAATGAAAAAATCACACAATTTGGATTAGAGAATTGGTGGCTTACAAATTGGGATAGTTATAAAAATGAAACTCCGTCTAACAACTACATTCAAGCCATTGAAAATACCACACTTCTACAAATAGAAAAAAAATCTTTAAAACTTGCCTTTACTAAAATTCCTTCTTTAGAAAACATATTCAAAAAAATAACCGAAAACTGGTTGATTGCTATCCAAAAAAGAAGTGAATATTATTTAAATTTAGACAGTAAAAGTAGGTATGAAAAATTTATTTCTACATTTCCTGAGTTCATTCAACGTGTACCTCAATACATGATTGCTTCCTATCTAGATATTACCCCTCAACATTTAAGTACCATTAGAGCAAAATCTATTTCTTAAGATATCTTAACTTCTACCTGCATTACCAAAGGTACTTTTGTTTTAAACTTAAACAAAACAAAAATGGAACAGATATTAATTACAGATATCCCTCAAGAAATGATGGATAAATTAGTTGATTTAGAAATCTATATCAACAACATCGGTATTAACATGAAGTTATTAGAATTAATTAGATTAAGAGTAGCACAAATTAACGGATGCGCATATTGCATAGATATGCATTATAAAATATTAAAACACTTAAATGAAACCGATTTACGTCTATCATCTTTAATTATTTGGGAAGAAACTACTTATTTTACTGATAAAGAAAAAGCGTTATTACATTTTACTGAAGCAGTTACAAAATTAAACACCAAAACAATTTCTAACAGTAATTACAAAACTATGAATACTTATTTTTCTAAATCAGAAATAATTTTCATCACATTAGCCATTACCCATATTAATACTTGGACAAGACTTATGAGAACTTTTAAAATAGAAGCAGGAAATTACAAAGTTCATTAACTCAGTAAGCGGTTTAGATTTTCTAAACCGCTTACTAAACACCTTCTTAAAATTATTCTTTAGTTTGTTCTTTCATTGTTAACAAAATCACTTAAAAACACACCTCATTTCTCACTAATAATACTATTTTCGCCAACTTTCTTCACTTTGTAATTTTAAATAATGAGCGAAAAGAATTGGTTAGAATATTATAAAAACAGTTTAACAGATAGTGAAAACTTAGCTATTGATATTACTAAAATTAAAAATCTATACCACCAAAACAATGCCGATGTAAGCAATGCTTTTTTAAATAAAAAACAAGCTAATGAACTTATTGATGCTGAAGAAAAGAGAATTAACAGACTACGTGGTATTTTAAAAAAAGACCATAAAAACTGGAAAAGTATAGAAGAAACTCGCATTTTAATAGCTCCTTTTCATTTAGAATATCAAACAGATAATCAAAATTTCAAGCAAAAAACTATTTATCCTTTTTGGATTAACGCTGTTGTAAATAGATTAGGTCAATTATCTGCACCAAGAGATTTGTTTCCGTTAATTGTAAGAAACTATGTAACTCCTATTGCTGATATAAAAAACGACTTTATATTCTCATCTATAGAAACCATATTAGACGCTAAGAACATACCTGTTCCGGGTGAAGATGACGATACAGAGCCTGTAGCTTGGAATGACTATTGGAATTACATTAATGAAGTATTTACTGCAATTACTTATACCAATTTACAAACCTACAGAGCAGAAAGATATACCACACAATTTAAGCTTACTTATTTTGCCATTAGCTCTAAAATATCAACCGCAAAAAGTATTCTATTTTTATATGAAAATATTTTAAAAACCGAAGAAGAGCTTCCTTTATTGTCAAAAATCACCAATCCTGTAGAAAAAGATAAAAAAGAGGCTATTACCAATATTGACTTTTTAAATTATACACATTTACATTTAGGGCAAATGTCCGATCAATTTCCATTATCTATTAGTCAACGTAAAACACTTCTTTCCTATTTAGCAGCTGAAGAAAGTGCTGTAACGGCAGTAAATGGACCACCAGGAACAGGAAAAACTACATTACTACAAAGCTTAGTTGCTACAGAGGTGGTGAAAAGCGCTATTATTGGAGAAGAACCTCCAATAGTATTAGCTTGTTCTAACAATAACCAAGCAGTAACGAATATTATTGATAGTTTCATTAATGCTGAAAGTAGTATGGAAGAACTCTCTGAAAGATGGATCCCTGATTTTAAAGGATATGCCACTTACCTTCCTTCCAATTCTAAAAATGAAAAATACTTAGGAGATATTAATTTCTTGAAAGGAAATTTATTTGGGCACGAGGGCACTCTGTGTGATCTTGAAGATGAAGCCTATTTAAACAATGCAGAATATTACTTTTTAACCCAATACTGTAATTATTTTAAGGTTGAAAGTAATTCTTTAGAAGATGCTATACACCATTTACAAACTGAAATTATTGCTATTGAAGATATTTTAATGGACGGTGTAGAGTATTCTACCAACTTCTTAGCTTCACTAAGCGTAATTAACAACCTACTAGTCAACCAGAAAGATTTTTTACAAAAAGATGATTTTAAGGTTGAAAAAATTACACAATGGCGCGCATTGCTAACGCAATTAAAAAGTAAAAATAAAGAACAATCTTTTTTAGATGAAGCTCAAAAAATATTTGGAGAGGCTCCTAATACAAATGCTTTATTTAAAATAGAACAATTAAATGAAAAATCTATTCTTCAAAAAATAAAAATATTAAACAATGCCTTAAATAGCGTATTACAAAACCATTTAAAATTAAAAGATTGGCGCTTTCAGCACAATATTAATGGATTCCCTATTATATCTGAAGAAAAACTCTGGGAATCTGAACTTAATAAACTGCAAGAAGAAGAGGTAAAACATCAATATTTTTATGATGAACTAGATCTAAACTTACGTCATAAAGCCTTCTTATTAGCTACTCATTATTGGGAAGCTCGTTGGTTAGTAGCTACAAGAGAAGCATTAGAAGAAGATACCGAAAAAGGTACTGGTGAACACGTAATTCAATTAAAATGGAAACGAAGAGCAATGTTAACTCCGTGCTTTGTTGCTACATTTTATATGGCGCCAAGTCATTTTGTATACAGTCAATACCAAGGTGAAAACGAAAACGGAAAACCTCAATTTGATTATTTACCGCTTTATAATTTTATAGATCTTTTAATTATTGACGAGGCTGGACAAGTTACCCCTGAAGTAAGTATTCCTGTATTTGCACTAGCTCAAAAAGCTTTTGTTGTTGGTGATTTAAAACAAATTGAACCTATTTGGTCTATCCCTCAAAAAATAGATAAGGGAAATTTAGCGACGCAAGAGTTATTTCAACATTATAATTATGATCAGCTTCAAGAGACTGGTTTTTTAGCCTCAAATGGATGTATCATGAAAATGGCACAACATGCTTGCGAATACCAAACTCCAGTTAAAAAAACAATTGAAAAAGGTTTAATTTTACTAGAGCATAGGCGATGTAATGATGAAATTATTAACTTTTGTAACGAGTTAGCCTATGGTGGTATATTACAACCTATGAAAGGAAAAGCAAAAGAAGATCAAATATTCCCTTCTATGATTGCTTACCATGTAGATGGTGTTAGTGAACGTAAATATAATAGCAGATGTAATATTGCAGAGGTAAAAGCAATAATTACATGGTTACAGCAACATAAAGACGATATTCAAAAAGCATATAATGTAAAAAACATAGAAAGTGTTTTAGGGATTATTACACCATTTGCTAGCCAAAAAGGTGAATTATCTAAAGCTTTAATTGAAGCAGGATACAAAATTAATGATATTAAATTAGGAACGGTGCATGCGCTGCAAGGTGCTGAAAGAAACATAATATTATTTAGCTCTGTTTACACACACAAAGACGAAGGAACAATGTTTTTTGAAAAAGATAACAAGCCCAACATGCTAAACGTATCCGTTTCCAGAGCAAAAGATAGTTTTATTTTATTTGGTGATACACAAATATTTGACGAAACAAAAAACACACCTTCAGGTGTTTTAAAAAGACATTTAAATGTTCATGAAGCAGCAGTATAAATTAAAAAAACCTCACAAAAGTGAGGTTTTTTAATTATATAATTCATTGATTTTTGATCTATTTATCAAACTCAACAATTGTCTTTTTAATTATAGCAATACAATCTCTTAATTGCTCTTCAGTCATTACTAAAGGCGGTGCAAAACGAATAATGTTACCATGTGTTGGTTTAGCTAATAAACCATTATCACGTAATTTTAAACAAATATTCCAAGCAGTATCACTATCTTCAGTATCATTAATTACAATAGCGTTTAACAGACCTTTACCTCTAACTAAAGTGACTAGTTCCGTTTCCTCAACTAACTTACCAATTTCTTCTCTAAATATTTCACCTAATCTAAAAGCGTTTTCAGCTAATTTTTCATCTCTAATAACTTCCAAAGCAGCAATAGCAACTGCAGCTGCAACAGGGTTTCCTCCAAACGTAGAACCATGATTACCAGGACGAATAACATTCATTATTGGATCATTAGCTAACACAGCAGAAACCGGATAAGCTCCTCCTGATAATGCTTTACCTAAAATTAAAATATCAGGCTTTACTTCTGGTGTTCCAGAACAATTTTTATCAGCACAAGAACAGTTACCACAAGTTGCTAATAATCTTCCTGTACGCGCTATTCCAGTTTGTACTTCATCAGCAATAAATAACACATTATATTTTTCACATAATGCTTTTGCTGCTACTAAATACCCTTCAGAAGGCACATATACTCCTGCTTCACCTTGAATAGGTTCTGCCATAAATCCAGCAACATTCTTATTGTTTTCTAAAGCTTCCTCTAATGCTTTTAAATTATCGTATTCAATTTTAATGAAACCTTGCGTATATGGTCCAAAGTTTTTACGAGCTACAGGATCATTTGAAAACGAAATAATAGTAGTAGTTCTACCGTGAAAATTGTTTTCACAAACAATAATCTCTGCTTCATTTTCATCAATTCCTTTTACTTCATAAGCCCATTTTCTACAAATTTTCAAAGCAGTTTCTACAGCCTCTGCTCCAGTATTCATAGGTAATAATTTATCAAAACCAAAGTACTCCGAAGCAAATTTTTCATATTTACCCAACATGTCGTTATAAAACGCTCGTGAGGTTAATGTTAATGTTTTTGCTTGATTTACCATGGCATCCACAATTTTAGGATGACAATGTCCTTGGTTTACTGCAGAATAAGCAGATAAAAAATCGTAATACTTTTTTCCTTCAACATCCCAAACATAAACTCCTTCACCTTTGCTTAAAACTACAGGTAATGGATGATAATTATGTGCTCCGTATTGGTTTTCTAAATCTATCGCTTGTTGCGAAGTTAATTGGTCTAAAACAGCCATTTTAAAAATTTTAGTGTGTGAATAAAATAACCATTCCTACTGTACCTTTATTTTTTCGAAGAACTCGAAAAAGCAGCGTGGGAGAGAAATCATCCCTATGAGTGTGCAAATTAGTAAATATTAAGCAACACTTACAACGATTTTTTACTATTTTTTACGTTAACAACTCATCTTTTTCTAATTTTGCAATCTTTATAAATTGTAACACATGCCACGCAGAGAACGTAATAAATTTGTTAAACGAGGAGAAGTAATTGAACTTCTTATTGAAGACTATGCCTTTGGAGGAAAAGGTATTGGTAGAATTAGAAATGAATTAGGAGAATTTATTGTTTTTGTTCCTAACACACTGCCAGGGCAATTGGTAAAGGCTCGTGTTGCAAAATCACAAAAAAAATATGCTGAATGTAAACTATTAGAAGTAATCAAAGATTCTGATGATGAAATAGCAATTAACTACCAACAAATACCTGGTGCTCCATATATTAAGCTTCCTTTAGAAAAACAGCATGAATATAAATACACAAGTACTCTTTCTTTATTTAAAAAGATTGGTAAAGTAGCTAATATTGAAGATTATTTTGATGAATTCATAAGCTCTCCTAACGTATTTCATTATAGAAATAAAATGGAATATAGCTTTTCTGCTATTGGGTTTGATAAAGAATTAAATTCTGATGTAGATGAGTTTACTCTTGGTTTTAAAAAGCGTGGTACTTGGTGGATGGGTGAAAACCTTGACCAAGATAGCGGACTTTTTGATGCTGAGTTAGAAAATAACCTTAAAAATATTAGAGCCTATTTACAAAAAACTGGGTTACCTCCTTGGCATGCACCAAGAAAAGAAGGTTTTTTCAGATATTTTGTAGTTCGTAAATCATACAAAACTAATGAGTTGCTATGTAATTTAGTAACAACTTCTGATGGTTTAGATAGTTTTGATTTAAATGCTTTTTCTAAATATTTAGTTGATTTATTTGGCAACAGAATTGCTGGTTTATTACATACCATAAATGACGAAATTGGTGATAGAACTATTGCCACTGACGGTAGTATTAAATTAGTATATGGAAAAAGTAAAATTGTAGAAGAATTATTAGGACTAAATTTTGAAATAAGTATGAAAAGCTTCTTTCAAACCAATCCTAAATCTGCAGAAAAACTATACACTAAAGTTATTGATTATGCTCTAGAAAATAAAGAAGCTATCGATAACACTGTTGTTATGGATTTATTTTGTGGTACAGGTACCATAGGTCAAATTTTAGCTTCAAAAAGCAATAATACAAAAATTGTAGGTGTAGACATTGTGGCTTCTGCCATTAAAGATGCTAAAGAAAACGCCAAAAGAAATAATATTAGTGGTGTGGAGTTTTTTGCAGCAGATGTAGGCAAGTTTTTAACAGAGCATCCGCAGTATAAAAACAAAATAAGAACCATTATATTAGATCCTGCAAGAGCTGGAATAGCTCCAAAAACCTTAAAAAAGATTATAAATTTAAAAGCAGAAAGAATGGTTTATGTATCTTGTAACCCAGCAACACAAGCAAGAGATACAGAACAATTAATGGAAGCTGGCTATAATATTAAAAAAATAAGCTTAGTAGATCAATTTCCACATACTTCTCACATTGAAACTGTGGTGCTTTTTGAAAAATAATATATGAAACGAATCCTTTCAGCCATTGTATTAGTTGTAATTATATCTTTTTTATCCTGTGAAAAAGATGATTTTTGCACACAAAATCCAGTTACACCTAATTTAGTCATCCGTTTTTATGATTACTCAAATACAGATACTCTTAAAACCGTACAAAGATTATCTGTAATTGCAAGTGGAAAAACAGATAGTATACTAACAACTAGTACTACAGATAGTATTGCTATTCCTTTAAACGCTGCAGCATTAGAAACAGAATATACACTTGTAGCTGACTTTACTGTGGATGGCGTAAATACCACAAGAGAAACAGCAACTTTGAAAGCTAATTATAATACCGAAGAAGAATTTGTTTCTAGATCATGTGGTTTTAAAATAGTTTTTAACGATGTTATTCTAGAAAAAACAGGATGGATAGATAGTTTATCTACCTCACAAATTACTACTATTAACAATGAAAATAGCGCACATGTTAAAGTATTTCATTAGTCTTTGTTTTATCATATCGTCTACATTAATAGTAAGCCAAGAAAAAGATAAGCAAGAACAAAAAAAAGACACCATTATATACAAAACAGGTTACGGACTTAGATTAGGAGTTGATATTAGTAAACCTGCTCTCCAATTTGTAGATAAAAGCTATACAGGCTTTGAGATTGTTGGAGACTATCGAGTTTCAAAAAGGTGGTATGTTGCTGCAGAAATAGGTCATGAAGAAGAAATTACTTTTGAAGACTTTACCAAATCCACTTCCAAAGGTCAGTATATACGATTAGGAGCTAACTTAAATACCTACAATAATTGGTTAGATATGAATAATGAAATTTATGTTGGTGGAAGATACGGGCTTGCAATTTTTGATCATACTTTAAATAGCTTTACACCAAACGTAAATTCAACATATTTCCCGGGTATTGAACAAATCGTTTCAAAAACTCAAACTGGGTTAACCTCCCATTGGTTTGAATTTCAGGTAGGAATTAAAGCAGAAACATTTAAAAATTTATTTGTTGGTTTTAGTGCTGCCTATAAGATTGGAATTAGTATTGAAGATCAAGAAGGCTTTAAAACACTGTATGCACCTGGTTTTAATAGGGTTTTCAGTAGTAATACAGGTTTTGGGTTTAACTATACCATATCTTACCTTATACCTTTTGTTAATAAGTAATTTTCGCTGATTGTATTGATTTCACTAACTTTACAGCTCGAAAAATAAAACTTATTAACAATGGATAGAATACCAAGCGTAAATTTAAAAGACTTTTTATCTGATGATGCTGCAACAAAGCAAAAATTCATAGATGAAATTGGTAGCGCTTACGAAAACATTGGTTTTGTAGCTCTAAAAGGACATTTTTTAGACGATAAATTAGTAGATAATTTATATTCAGAAATAAAAAAATTCTTTGAATTACCAGTAGATACGAAACAGAAATACGAAATTCCAGGTATTGGTGGACAACGTGGTTATGTTTCTTTTGGTAAAGAAAGTGCAAAAGGAAAAAAAGAAGGAGATTTAAAAGAATTTTGGCATTTTGGCCAGTATGTAGATGCAGATTCTAAATACGCTAATGAATATCCAGCTAATGTTGAAGTAGAAGAATTACCAGAGTTTAATGCTGTTGGTAAAAAGACCTATCAAATGTTAGAAAAAACAGCTAAATACGTTTTACGCGCTTTAGCACTTCACTTAGGTTTAGAAGAAACTTATTTTGATCAATATATCAAAGACGGTAACAGTATTTTACGCCCTATTCACTATCCTCCTATACATGAAGAGCCTAAAGGTGCTGTTAGAGCTGCTGCTCATGGAGACATTAATTTAATCACACTTTTAATGGGAGCTCAAGGTAAAGGTTTACAAGTTCAAAATCATGAAGGAGAATGGATTGATGCAATTGCTGAACCTGATGAGTTAATGATAAATGTTGGCGATATGTTATCTCGTCATAGTAATAATAAATTAAAATCTACAATTCACAGAGTAGTTAACCCTCCTAAAGAATTATGGGGCACCTCACGTTACTCAATTCCTTTCTTTATGCATCCAGTATCTGACATGAAATTAGATGTTTTAGAGAATTGTATAGACGAAAACAATCCAAAAAAATATGATGATATTACAGCGGGTGAGTTTTTAAATGAACGTTTACGTGAATTAGGATTGATAAAATAGTATCTGATGGATTTACAAGATCAGTTAAAAAATCTTTTTCCAGATCATCAATTCGAAGAACCCAAAAAAGAGGAAAAACCTGATATTTGGCTTCAAGATGATCCTATAATATGTAAATACGAAAAACGTAAAGGAAAGCCAGTTACTATTTTAGAAGGATATAACGGCGCTTCATCAGATTTTAAAAAATTAGCCAAAGAAATTAAAACCAAACTCTCTGTTGGTGGTAGCTTTAAAGATGACACCATAATAATTCAAGGTGACTACCGAGATAAAATTATGTCACTTTTAAAAGATAAAGGTTTTAAAGTTAAAAGAGTTGGCGGATAATATAGTAAGTTGTTAAAAACAGAATGTTTTTAGCAACTTATTTTTTTATATTCGTTTTTTTTTAACAAAAACCAAACTAAATAACTAAAAATAAAACACTTACACACTAAAAATTTACTTTCTACCGTTTTTTTAGTATTATTGAACAACAAACCTACCCCTAAAATCATGAAATCAATTTTACATATAACCAATGGTGATGTAACCACACAGCAATTAAAACAATTAGGTTTTAAAGATGAAATAATAACATGGCGAGAAATGCTATGTGAAGGTAAAACTACAACAGATGTTGGAAGCGAAGGTTTCTGGAAAACTAGATTTGACTTTTTAAATGACAATTATAAAATTAGTAAGCAAAAATTTATCAATTTTACCTTAAAAGAATATCGAAATCTTTGTAATCAAAAACAACAAGATGAAATTGTTTTATGGTTTGAATATGATTTGTTTTGTCAAATTAACATGATTGCTGTTATTAGTTGGTTAAAACAATACAGAAATAACCGAAAAATTACTTTGGTACAAAGTGGTAATGTAAAAAATAGCAAAAAATTAAAAGGTTTAGGAGAACTCAATCAAAAGCAATTATTAGCACACTATAACAACAGAATAACTTTATCTAAAGATGACATTGAATATGCCGATTATATTTGGCAATTATATTGTTCAGACAGTCCATTACGTTTAGAAACTGTACATAAATTCAATCCAATGTCTCCGTTTATATATTTAGAGGAAGCTATTAAAGCACATTTATTACGCTTTCCATCTATAGAGAACGGGTTAAATACTATTGAAAATAATATTTTACAAGTTGCTGAACATCAAAAAACGGCAAATAAAGAAGCCTTTATTGGTAAAATAATAAAGCAGCAAGAAGTTTATGGTTTTGGTGATACTCAATACAATAAAACCGTAAATGACCTTAAAAACCTTTTTAAAAGTTTTAATCCAGTAAAACTTAATGAACTTGGTAAACAAGTTCTCCAAAATCAAGTAAACTACTACGGGCAAATTCGTTCTGATTTTTCGTATCTTGGCGGTTCTAAAAAATACAGCTACTTGTATGTGAACGCAAACAACAAGCTACTGAAAATTACATCATAAATGAGTATACAACAATCAGAGTTAATTTTAAATGCAGACGGAAGTATTTATCATTTAAATTTAAAACCAGAAAATATAGCCAATGATATTATATTTGTTGGCGATCAATATAGAGTTGAAAAAGTTACCAAACACTTTGACAGTATTGAGTTTACCACTCAAAAAAGAGAGTTTAAAACCACAACAGGAGTATACAAAGAAAAACGCTTAACAGTTATTTCAACTGGTATTGGGCCTGATAATATTGATATTGTTTTAAACGAATTAGATGCACTTGTTAATATCGATTTAGCAACAAGAAAAGTTAAAGAGACACATACTACACTTAATATTACTAGAATTGGAACCTCTGGTTCTTTACAAGCAGATATACCTGTAGATAGCTTTTTATTAAGTTCACATGCTATTGATACTAACGGAATGTTACACTCTTATCAAATAGAAGATATTAGTCATCCAGAAATTGAAGAGGCTTTTGTTGCTCATACCAACTGGTCTTCAAAAAAAGCTGCTCCTATAGTAATAGCAGGTTCGTCTGTTTTAGATCAAAAATTATCTTCTGATAAGGTGTACAAAGGTATGACTGCTACCGCAGGTGGTTTTTATGGTCCACAAGGAAGAGTTTTACGTTTAGCGTTACAAGACAACAACTTAAACACTAAAATAGATAGTTTTAACTTTAAAAAAATTAGAGTTACTAACTTAGAAATGGAAACATCTGCTATTTATGGTTTAGCTAAATTATTAGGACACAATGCAGCTTCTATGAATGCTATAATTGCCAACAGAGCAAATGGAACATTTAGCAATAACCCAAGCAAAGTTGTAGCTGATTTAATTGAATATACACTAGAGAAATTAGTAGAGTAAATGCTAAATTTAAAAGTAGGTGGTGTACCAGAACATTTTAATTATCCGTGGTACATTACATTAAAAAATAAAGAATACACAAAAAAAGGAATCAATCTAAGATGGTCTGATTTTCCTGGAGGAACTGGTGATATGTGTAAAGCCTTACGCAACGGAACAGTTGATATTGCCATAGTTCTTACTGAAGGTATTATTAAAGATATTATTAATGGAAATCCATCTAAAATAATTCAAACTTTTGTTAAAAGTCCCTTAATTTGGGGAATTCATGTTGGAGCTAATTCTAAATTTAAGACTATTCAAGATTTAGAGCATGCCACAGTTGCCATCAGTAGGTTTGGCTCAGGTTCTCATTTAATGGCTATTGTTAACGCATACAATAATGGATGGGATGTTACCAAACTAAAGTTTAAAGTTGTAGGTGATATTCAAGGAGGTATTGATGCTTTAACAACTGGAGAGGCTGATTACTTTATGTGGGAACATTTTACCACTAAACCTTTGGTAGATAACGGAACTTTTAGAAGAGTTGGTGACTGCCCTACTCCATGGCCATGTTTTGTAGTTGCTGTAAGAGATGAAATTTTAGAAAATCATCCAAAAGAAGTTGCTACGGTCTTAAATATTATTAATAATTGTACTTCAGATTTTAAAAAAATTAATAATATTGATGCAACGTTAGCTGATAGGTATGAACAACAGCTAGAAGATATTCAAGAATGGCTTTCTATTACCGAATGGAACGATGGAAAACCCATTTCAAAAAATATATTAACCAGAATTCAAAATAAAATGGAAAACTTCAACGTTATAGAAAAGAAGATTGATTCTGGTAAATTAATAGGAATTTTGTAACTTTACCCCATAAATTATTAAAAATGAAGAGAGTAGTATTTATTGCAATTTGTATCGTTGGTTTATTAGGATTTACTTCATGCGGAAGCACAAGTCCTTGTGGTTTATCGCAAAAAACTAAACAAACTAAACAAAATCATCAATCTGAAGTATTAGTTGCTGACGCAACTGTTGAATAAGATTGATTGTTCTTTTTTTCAAATTCAATAAATCCGCTTTTTCAGGCGGATTTTATTGTTTTATGATAAACATTTAATTCTTTTCTTCCAACATCGGTACAAATCTAAAATCACCTAGCTCGTGCTTTTCAAATTCTTTTGCTGATTTTCTTATAAATAAAGTCATAACCTGTTCTCCATCCCCTACAGGAATTAATAACTTACCACCTATTTTTAATTGTGCTAATAGTGGGTTTGGAACATAAGGAGCGCCTGCAGTTACTATAATTTTATCAAAAGGAGCTTGTTCTGGCAACCCTTTATAACCATCACCAAAAATAAAACGTTTAGGTCTGTATCCTATTTTAGGTAAAAACAATGATGTTTTTTTAAACAACTCATGCTGTCTTTCTATGGTATAAACCTGTGCTTTTAACTCTAACAAAACAGCAGTTTGATACCCAGAGCCTGTACCAATTTCTAAAACCTTTTCTCCAGGTTTAACTGCCAAAACTTCTGATTGAAACGCTACTGTATATGGATGTGATATGGTTTGATTGGCAGCAATAGGAAATGCTTTATCTTGATACGCATGATCTACAAAACTACTATCAATAAACAAATGACGTGGAATTTTTCTTACGGCATTTAATACATTTTCATCAGTAATTCCCTTTGCTTGTAATACGTTTGCTAACTGATTTCTAAGTCCTTGGTGTTTGGTTGTATCTCTCACGAATCCTACATTTTCAGCAAGCTAAAAGTAGTAATTATTGCCAAAAAAAATCTATAAAAGTGTATCTTTGTTTGCGTTGATAACCAAAAAACAATAATCAACTAAAAACTAATAACTTAATTACATATGTTAAAAGCTGGGGTTCTGGGTGCTGGTCATTTAGGAAAAATTCATTTGCGTTTATTACAACAATCAGATAAATATGAATTAGTAGGATTTTATGATCCTTTTACTGAAAACGCTCAAAAAGTAGCCGAAGAGTTTGGTTATACACTTTTTAAATCTATTGATGAATTAATAGATGCCGTAGATATTGTTGATATTGTTACGCCAACACTTTCTCATTTTGAGTGTGCAAAACAAGCAATTGAGAAAGGAAGACATATTTTTATTGAAAAACCAATAACCACAACCGTTCAAGAAGCAGAAGCAATTAGAACATTAGCGAGTCAAAATCACGTTCGCGGTCAAGTTGGACATGTAGAACGTTTTAATCCAGCTTTCACAGCTGTTAAAAATATGATTGACACACCAATGTTTATAGAAACTCATAGACTTGCAGAGTTTAACCCAAGAGGTACAGATGTACCGGTAGTTTTAGATTTAATGATACATGACATTGATATTATTTTGTCTGTAGTAAAATCTAAAGTTAAAAATGTACATGCTAGTGGAGTGTCTGTTATATCTGAAACTCCTGATATTGCTAATGCTAGAATTGAATTTGAAAACGGATGTGTAGCCAACTTAACATCTAGCAGAATATCTATGAAAAACATGCGAAAGTCTCGCTTTTTTCAAAAAGATGCATATATCTCAGTAGATTTCTTAGAAAAAAAATCTGAAGTTGTTAAAATGAAAGACGCTCCAGAAAATCCAGATGAGTTTGCTATGATTTTACAAAATGCAGAAGGCATAAAAAAGCAAATTTATTTTGAAAACCCTAAAATTACAGCCAACAATGCTATTTTAGATGAATTAGAGTCATTTGCAGATGCTATTCAAAACAATACTACTCCAATAGTATCTTTACGCCAAGGCACTGAAGCATTACGAGTAGCACAACAAATTATAGACTGTTTTTAAATTATTAACTAATTATTGCGTTAGGGATTGCGTTATTTGTATGAGCTCTTTTGTTTAGTTTACGTTACAAAAAGCGAGTAACAAAAGCCCGCCCCGAAGGGGAACGCCCAAAATTATATATACTTTTATTATGAAAAATATTGCCGTAATTGGTGCAGGAACAATGGGGAATGGTATTGCACATACTTTTGCTCAATTTGGTTACAATGTTCAATTAATTGATATTTCTGAAGCTGCCTTAGAAAAAGGTGTAGCAACTATTGCTAAAAACTTAGACAGAATGGTAGCTAAAGAAAAAATTAGTGAACAAGACAAACAAAACACCTTAAATAATATTACGAAACACACCGATATTAAAACTGGTGTTCAATATGCTGGCTTAGTGGTGGAAGCTGCTACTGAAAATATTGATTTAAAACTTAAAATTTTTAAACAATTAGATGAAGTTTGTGCTGAAGATACAATTTTAGCTACCAACACCTCATCAATTTCTATTACTCAAATTGCAGCAGTAACTAACAGACCTGAAAAGATAATTGGTATGCACTTTATGAATCCGGTGCCAATTATGAAGCTAGTTGAAATTATTAGAGGTTATAATACTTCTGATGAAGTTAATGACTTTATTGTTGATTTAACTGAAAAAATTAATAAAGTACCTGTTGAAGTAAATGATTACCCTGGATTTGTTGCTAACAGAATTTTAATGCCAATGATTAATGAAAGTATTGAAACTTTATACAACGGCGTAGCTGGTGTAAAAGAAATTGATACAGTTATGAAACTAGGTATGGCTCATCCTATGGGACCTTTACAATTAGCAGATTTTATTGGTTTAGATGTTTGTTTATCTATTTTAAACGTAATGTATGAAGGGTTTAAAAACCCAAAATATGCACCTTGCCCGTTATTAGTAAACATGGTTACAGCAGGAAAATTAGGTGTAAAATCTGGAGAAGGTTTTTACGATTACTCTGAAAGTAGAAAAGCTGAAAAAGTGGCTAACATGTTTAGTTAATTTTCTTCTTATAACTTAAAAAAAAAGGAACTCTTTCGAGTTCCTTTTTTTCTTAAAAACTGTTTGTATTTCTATTTAATTAGGAACTTTCCTTTCATTTGTTTGTTACTAGATTGAATACTAAAAAAGTACATACCAGATGATAAATTACGTTTATTAAAACTATATGAATTTCTTCCTGCTACACCTTCAAAACTTTGTTTAAATACACGTTTACCAAATAAATCATAAACTTCAAAATTGTAAACCGATTTAGTATCTGAGTTAAAACTGAAGCTAGCAGATGATGCCATTGGGTTTGGACTTACAGTCACCTTATTGTTAACTAATTGCTCCTCTTCTACTCCAGCAGTTGCTGAACTTCTAAACAAAACATCTGTAACCTCAAGAGTTTTATTTACTGTTTGATTACTTTCAGCTACAAGTGTAAAAAATATCATTTTTACATCATTTATTTCATTGGCATTTACAAAATCATTTTTATTAATAATGAAGTTTTGACTATTCTCAGTTAAATCAACAATAGTATACATTTGATTTTCCCATGCCTCAATGCTTTCTTTAACTAACATTACTTTTAATTTACCAGTACCTTTGGCATTAAATGAAATAGCATCATGTGATGATAAATCTACGCCACTAAACTTAGGTGTTAATGATCTGTACACAGAAATATCTTGATTACTCGAAGTTTCTATTGCAAAATTTCTTTCTACTCCATAAACATCTGGGTCAAAATTTGTAGCGTTTTGAGATACGTTAAAGTTACTAACATACGGTTGTGAACTATAATCTAAGCCCCAAGTACCATCTGACACAAAAACATCGTCTGGCGTCATGTCATACTGATTACTTAATCGGAATCCAAAGTCATATAATGCACCTGCATCAAAAGTAACATGATTTAAGTATTCATTTAATTCTATTTGCTGAGATACAAACTCCTCCGAACCAGTTTCTGTATTTCTTTTATATCCTTCTAAAGTAGTAGAAACATTACTAAATATATTTACGATATCTAAATGAACCTCACCTTGATTATATTCAACTTTTCTAACAAAAACAGGAGGTGCTTCAGAGGTATTGTATGACGTAATTGGTTTTTGTACTTCTACCAAACGTAAAACTTCTTCTGCTAACTTGTATAAATCATCAATAGTACTTGCCCATATTTGAAAGTTGTAAAACCCTGAATCTTGAGTAAATTTGTCTAAATTCCAATGAGATTCTACAGAAAAATTATTATCCGGCAATAATCTTGCAGAAAAACTTGCAACAAATTCTTGTGAACCATCTGGTTTTTTAACTACAGATTTTAAAAAGATGTTTTCATTAATTTCCATGTTAGAAACCGATAATAATTCAGCTCCAGTAAAACGATCACATATATGTTTTGTGTGTTCATACACAGAGCTTTCTGTTTGTAAAGCTAACAAAGTACCAATACTAGCGCCATCTCTTACGTAATCAACAGATACTACATCAACAGCATTGGTTATATCTACTAAATCTGACGGAGAACTTTCTACAGCCTGCGCGTTTTCTAACACATCCATTGGAATAAAATCCCATAAGGTCATGTTGCTTGATCTTGCAGCATAATTTTGAGGTTTAACAACTCTTCTTGCTGTTAATGAACTAAACTTGTAATTATTTTTAACTCTTGAAAAATTTCTATAACTAATTTGTTGTGACAACCTGTTATTACTCTCTAACCCACCATCATTTCCACTAGAGGTTGCTGAAAAAACAGGACAAACCGCTACTCCTGAACAAGAAGGATCGTCACAGTCTACAAGACCATCACCATCATCATCTACTCCATTTGTACAATCTTCTTGTGGTACAGGAGCGGTTGGACATCTAGCACCGTCATTACTAGAACTAGAAGGTCCGTATGCAAATAAATTTGATGAAATAATTGAACCTATTCCTAAATTTTGAACTTGCCTAACTATATATACCGTACCTGTTTGATTTGCAGATACGTAAAAATTACCATCAACATCGAAATATACTGCACCATAGGTATAATTTAAACCTGATAAAATAGGTACAATACCAATTTCTTGGACAACACCTGTTGCAGGATCTATTTTACACAATAAGTTAGTACCCTTTTCTACAGTGTATAACATATTATCTGCTGCATTAAAAGCCCAATCATGACAATTAATGCTCCTAGACAAAGTTCCTGTTCCTATATTTGTTAAATAAGTTGGGGATGCTGGATCTAAATCAACTTTATAAAAACCATCACCTCCACTTTTAAGATAATAAGTACCATTTGGGTGTACATCTCCAACATAAGAAAATGGTGCATTTGCAACTGTATAGGTATCTACCTGATAGTTAGCTCCAATTCTAACTAAAGTATTAGCTGGTGACTTTAAAGAGCCCCAAATGTAACCATCTACACTATTATAACCTACTCCATTAATGTTTGCGGGAGTTATATTTATTCCGTCTAACACAGCATTACCTGAAGCTAAATTTTGTGAATAAACATCGTTATTTTGAAATAAGTAGGCTTCCTCAACGCAATTGAATGGAGAGTTTTGTGCTACAATTTTTGTGGCTGCGAAGTTTACAAGCAATAGCACTAGTAAACTTTTAAGGTAATTTTTCATCATTAAACAAGTTTTGGGTATTATTCTTTGCTAAAATACTGCGAATGCTCACCTTAGAGTTTTTTAATAGTTATACCGATGTAATTCTTCGATAAACGGTATTAATGTTTCGATAAACAAAAAAGGAACTCTTTCGAGTTCCTTAAATAATATAATCTTACTTTACTGTATTAGTTTTTGTTTTCTTTTTTTTCTTTAGATGCTTTATTCCAAACTTTAATTTCATCGTCAGCAGTTACCCCTTCTAACACCTCAATATTAACTCCGTCTGAAATTCCTAATTCTAATTCTTTCTTTTCAAAATCTTCACCGTTTTTAACCTCAACATAAGGCTTTTCTGTTTTTTTGTCAAAACGTAATAATGCTTCTTTAATAGCTAAAACACTATCTTTTTTCTCTAAAACAATATCTGCATTGGCAGAGTAACCTGCTCTAATAAAATAGTTATCATCAAGAGTTACATCTGCTTTAATTTTAAACTGAACAGCCCCTCCTTCTTCAGTACCTTTAGGTGCTATAAAGTTTAATTTTGCTGGGAACTTTTTGTTTTCTATGGCTCCTAAAGAAACCTGTAAATCTGTTCCTTTAACAAGTTTTCCAACTTCTGATTCATCTACCTTACCTTCAAAGATCATTTTATTCATGTCTGCAATGGTAGCAATAGTAGTACCTGCGTTAAAACTATTGGCTTGAATTACTTGATATCCTTTTTTAACAGGAATTTCTACAACCATTCCTGATGCAGTTGCTCTAATATTGGTATTCGCTTCAGAAGAACCTGCAGAACCTTTTTTAATTATTTGATAATCGTTTTGTGCATTTTGCAAATCAGTTTTAGCTTGATTGTATGACAATTCTGATGCTTCAAACTGTTGGCTAGAAATTACTCCATTTTCAAATAATGCTTTATTTCTTTCAAACTGAGTTTTTGCATTTTCTAATTGTACTTTAACAGAGTTAATTCTACCACGTGCACTTTGTAAAGATTGCTCATTTGGTACTACTCTAATGGTAGCTAATAAATCACCTGCTTTTACTATTTGCCCTTCTTCTGCAATAACTTTATCTACAATACCTGCAATTTGAGGTTTAATTTCAACTTCTTCTAAAGGAACAACTTTACCTGTTGCTACTGTTTTTTTAACGATGGTTGTTTTAAATGGTTTTTCTGTATCGTAAGCAATTACGTTTTTCTTGTTTTTCTTGGCAAACCAAATTAATACTGCTCCAAACAGAACAGCTACAACTATTAATATAATTTTTGCTCTTTTACTCATTGTATTTATTTATAAAGTCTGATTAATCTATTTTTATTCTTCTCTTAATGCTTCTATTGGTTTTATTAAAGTAGCCATGTAAGCAGGAATTAATCCTATTAATGTTCCTAAAACTACTAATATAAAAAAGGCTAATAGCACTATTGGTATATTTACTGTTGGATTTAATAATGTAGGATCTGGACCTGAACCAAATAACGTATCAATTAAAAACAAAACGGCTCCTCCCAATACAATACCTATCATTCCAGCAACAGTTGTTAAGAATACCGATTCTAATACTACTTGCTTTCGTATTTCTATAGGAGTGGCACCCAAAGCTCTTCGTATTCCAATTTCTTTAGTTCGTTCTTTTACGGTTATTAATAATATATTACCAATAGCAAAAACACCTGCTATTAATGTTGCTATACCTACAAACCAAGTTAAAAACTGCATTCCTGTTAAAAAGCCCGTTACTTTACCAATTTCTTTCCCCATATTAAAACTTCCAAAAGCACGGTTATCTTCAGGGTGTACTTTATGTAAATTTTTAAGTGCTAATTTTAAATCACTTTCAAACTGGTTAATATCTACTCCGTCATGTGCCGTAACCATCATCCAATTAATTCTGTTTCCTCGGTTATAAACTTGCTGAAACGTTGTAAATGGTATGTAAGAGTCATCTCCAAAGTTAATATTGCCTTTTTTATAAACTCCAACAACCTTGTAATTTACATTATTGATGATAACGTATTGACCAATTGGATATTCATCTTTTTCATACAATTGCTTGTACATTTCTTCATCAATAACAATTACTTTAGATTTGTTTTCTATGTCATTGTCATTAATAAATCTACCGTAGATTAAATCCTTTTTTTGAACTTGATCTAAAACAGGGTAATCACCACTAACATTGTAATTACCTGACTTAAAACCTTTAATAACATTTCCACTTGTTTGACTTCGCGGTGCTAAATACTTAATTTCTTCAAATTCTTCTTTCAATATTCGAATGTCATCAGTGGTAATTTGGACCATTTTCCCCTTTTGAAATCCTTTAAAAGGTTTTTCTGTTCGTTGTGACCAGATAAAAACACTGTTTGTAGCAAAATCTCCAAAAATATTTTTGAAATTGTTTTCCATTCCACGCGCAGCACCTAAAAGAACTACTAATAGAAAAATTCCCCAAAGTACACCAATAATAGTAATAATAGTACGTAGCTTATTCTTTCGAATTCCTCCGTAAATTTCTTGCCAGGTGTCTGAATCAAATATAAATTTTAACATAATTAATCGGCTCTTAATGCTACAATAGGTTTAATTTGGGCTGCTCTTTTTGCTGGTAGATATCCAGCAATTAATCCGGCTAATATCAATGTAATTGTAGCGCCTATAACTAAGCCTGTACTTACACTTGGATTGTAAATAAAATAATCTTCTAAACCATCTCCTATTTGATCTAAAATAAAGGTCCCTATTAACAAACCAATATATCCTGAAATTCCCGTAACCAATAAAGATTCTCTAACAACCATTGAAATTATTGATGAAGGCTTTGCTCCTAATGCTTTACGAATTCCTAATTCTTTTGTTCTTTCTTTAATAGAAAAAATCATGATGTTACTAATTCCTATAACTCCAGCTATTAAAGTTCCTGAACCAACCAAAATTACTATCCAAAATAAAGCCCCCGTTAATTGTCCAACTCCTTTATTTGCTTCCGCCATATTTTGAATAGACAACGCACTTTGATCATCTGGGTGTATGTCTAATTGCTGGCGTAAATCTCTTTCTAATCGATTTCCAAAGGCAATCGCCTGATCTAAGTTTAGATTAGGGTTGTAACCAATATTAATTTGACTGATATAATCATTGTTACCATATAATTGTTGTGCAGTTGAAACGGGCATGTAAGTTAGCCGCTCTTCATTATCTCCTCCATCATCAGAGAAAATACCAATTACTTTATAAGATATTCCGTTAACATTTACTTGTTTCCCTAGCGCAGGTCTTTCACCAAATAAATCTGATTTTACCAATCTACCGATAACAATAACTTTTGATTTCTGCTGAATATCTAGCTCATTAATATACCTACCTTCATCAATCATTGTTTTTTCTAAAAATTGATGATCTGGATGTACGGCTCGTAAACTATAATTATCTTGTTTATTTTTATATGCTATGTTTACATTTTTATAAATACGTGCTGTTAAATATTGAATTTTAGTATCGTATTTATCAGCTACGTAATCATAATCTTTATTTTTTAGCTGTATTTGCCTTCCTGTTTGTAATCCTTTGTAAGGTTTTGTTGTTTTCCATACTCTTACAAACATTGAGTTATTAGCATCATCTACAAAAGCTTGTGTAAAAAAGTTTTGTAAACCATTTACAACACCAAATAATAGGGTGAATAAAAGAATAGCAAAAGCTACAGTAAACCCAGATAAAACGGAACGTAACTTGTTTTTATTTATACTTTGAAATATTTCTCTCCAAGAATCTAAGTCAAACATAACTATACTTTTAATGTTGCTTTTTCTTTACCAGACGCAGTTAGCTCATCACTAATAATAACACCATCTTTTAATCGAACTATTCTATTTGTTTGTTCAGCTACCTCTTCTTCGTGAGTAATTACAAAAACTGTCATACCTTCATCGTTAATTCCTTTCAACAAATCCATTACAGAATCTGTTGTTTTTGAATCTAAAGCACCTGTAGGTTCATCAGCTAATATAACTTTAGGTCTAGTTGCTAAAGCTCTTGCAATGGCAACACGTTGTTTTTGACCACCAGATAACTCATTTGGTAAATGATTTGCCCACGGACCTAATTCAACTTTTTCTAAGTATTCTTGTGCAATTTTTAAACGTTCTTTTCTTCCCATACCTTTGTAATACAAAGGCAATGCTACGTTTTCTAATGCTGTTTTGTAAGAAATTAAATTGAAAGATTGAAAAACAAATCCTAAAAATTTGTTTCTTAAAATGGCTGCTTTTTTTTCATTTAAATTATGAATTAACTGACCATTTAAAAAGTAATTCCCTTCATCATGAGTATCTAATAAACCAACAATATTTAATAATGTAGATTTACCTGAACCAGATGACCCCATAATAGAAACAAATTCCCCTTCTTTAATATGTAAATCTAACCCTTTAAGTACATGTAGTGAATCTTTACCTATTGGGTATGATTTGTGTAAGTTTTCTATTTTAATCATTTAGTTAGTTAATTTTAGACTAAGATAGTTATTGATTTCTACAGATTTAATTAAAATCATTATAAATCGATAAACAATCTTACACACAAGACGCTGCTTTTTGAAATTTGTTACAAAAACTTATTGTATTTTTGAATAAAATTTTACCGAATCGTTTGAAATGACCGATTTTCCTACTGAAAAAAAAATAATTTTGTTTGATGGTGTTTGTAATTTATGCAATAACGCAGTGCAAACAGTTATTAAATATGACACAAAAAATCAGTATGTATTTACTTCACTTCAATCTGAAACCGGGAAACAAATTTTACAGCATTTAAAAATAGATACAGAAAAAGTAGACTCTATTATTTTATACATTCCAAGTATTGCTTATTACATAAAATCATCTGCTGCCATTAAAATTATGAATAGTTTTTCTGGTGCTTGGAAATTAACTCATGCTTTATGGATATTTCCTACAAGTTTTAGAGATTTTATTTATGATTTTATTGCTAAAAACAGGTACAAATGGTTTGGTAAAAAAAAAGAATGTATGTTACCAACTCCTAATTTAAAATCTAAATTTTTACCCTAAATATGATTGCTAATTTACAATGTGTAATTTTTGACATGGATGGTGTTATAATAGATTCTGAAGAATTACACAAAAAAGCTTATTATGAAGTTTTTAATGAATTAAACTTAGATGTAAGTCCTGATTTGTACAAATCTTTAACAGGCTCTTCTACCATTAATGCTTTTCAAAAATTAGTGCAACATTTTAACATTGATGAAAACCCCGAGGAATTAGTTTTAAACAAAAGAAGTCGTTATGTAACTTATTTTGAATCGGATCCAAATTTAAAATTGATTGATGGTGTTGAAGATATTATTCAATACTTTTATAAAACTGGTAAAACACTTGTATTAGCGT
Organism: Tenacibaculum geojense; assembly: GCF_042676005.1. Taxonomy (NCBI): domain Bacteria; kingdom Pseudomonadati; phylum Bacteroidota; class Flavobacteriia; order Flavobacteriales; family Flavobacteriaceae; genus Tenacibaculum; species Tenacibaculum geojense. Next base: position 66,243 of record NZ_JBHTJR010000050.1, read on the forward strand.
CTTCATCTTCAATGGTGAATATTGATAGAGTTTTTAATCGTTTTAACTTAAATCAATATTTTAAAGCTAAAATTAGTGGAGCAGATTTAAAAGCTTCCAAACCTCATCCAGAAATTTTTGAAAAAGCAGCTGAATTGGGTGAACATCAAAGAGAAAACTGTATTGTTATTGAAGACTCTGACAATGGAATTAAAGCAGCGAACGACGCTGGAATTTTTGTAGTAGCATACAACAATCCTGTTGTTACAAACCAAACGCTAGCTAATGCAGACATGGTAATTGATAGCTACTCTGAACTTAAAATTTATTAACAGGAAGCCTATCTGTACTTCCCCATTCTGTCCAAGAGCCATCATAAATAGAAAATTCAGTATATAAGCCTGCTACTTTAGTAGCTAATGCTAAAATACAAGCTGTTACACCAGACCCACAAGTAAAAATGTAAGGTAATTCTTGCGGATTAATTGTTTTAAAAATAACAATCAACTGATCTTTATCTAACAATGTCCCGTCTGGTTTTAATAAAGTTGTATAAGGTATATTTTTAGATGATGGAATATGACCGCTTCGTAACCCTGGTCTAGGCTCTGCTTTTTGGCCAGAAAAACGATCAGTAGGACGAGCATCAACAATACAAACACTTTCATTAATTGCTTTTTCAACATCTGCTGTAAAAGCAACTAAATTACTATTGTATTTTACGGTAAAATTTCCTAAATCTTTAGCTTTATTAACACTTGATACTGTTGGATAACCATCTTTTTTCCATTTGGGCAACCCTCCATCTAAAACAGCTATATTTTTGAAACCACATAATGTAAATAACCACCACACTCTTGCGGCAGAGTATAATCCCCAAGCATCATAAACAACAATAGCACTGTTATTGTTTATTCCTAATTTTCTAACTTTAGCTTCAAAATCTTTTTCAGGTAATAACGTATTTGGAAATTGAGAAGATAAATCTGAAAATTCATTTTTAATATCAAAAAAAAGAGCATTTGGAATATGCTCTTTTTTTATTTTATCTATACTTGTAGCTTTTGGCAATGTTGCATCTAAAATAACTAAATTGTTAGACTCTATATGTTTATTCAACCAATTTGTATCAACTAATGGAGTATTAATTACTAATTTAGACACCATAGACTTCATATTATTTTACTTTTTTATAATGATCATCCCACTCTTTAGATTGTGGATTATCTTTTAATTTTCCTACAGATTTTGCTACCAACATAGATACCGTTGCATCTCCAGTAACATTAATAGTTGTTCGTAACATATCCAAAGGCCTATCTACCGCAAAAATTAGAGCCAATGCTACAGGGTATAATTCTTTAGGAAAACCAATAGATTCTAATACAATTACTAGCATAACCATTCCTGCACCTGGAACAGCAGCGCTACCTATAGATGCTAAAAGAGCCGTTAATACAATGGATATTTGATTAGAAAAACTTAATCCTTCTGGCCATAAAACTTGCATTGCAAATACTGCTGCTACTGCTTGATATAAACTTGTACCATCCATATTAATTGTTGCCCCTACAGGTAATACAAAACTAGACACCTCTTTATCTACACCAATATGCTCCTCTACTCTCTCAATAGTAACTGGTAAAGTTGCTGCACTTGAACTAGTAGAAAAAGCTAATAATTGAGCCGGACTTAATTGTTTTAAAAACCAAATAGGATTCTTTTTGGTAAAAATACTTACTAATAAACAGTAAAAAGCAACCATTAATAACAATCCTAACACAACTGTACCTACATACTTTAATAAAGCTAATAATATGTCTGGATCACCAGAAGTAACCACTACATTTGCTAATAGAGCAAATACTGCATAAGGTGATATTAACATTATTAAATCTACCATTTTTAAAACAACGTCGTTTAAGCTATCAAAAAACTTTTTAAGAGGTTTTGCGCTTTTCTCACCTATTAACAACATAGATATTCCAAAAAATATAGTAAAAAAGATTACTTGTAACATTGCTGTATTATCACTCATTGCTTTTAAAGCGTTATCAGGAACCATGTCTACTAAAAACTTTAATGGTCCACTTTGAGTTTGTTTAGAAGCCTCTGCTACTTTAGAAGTAACTCCAGAACTTTTTGCATACGTATTTGTTAATTTATCTACAGTTTCTGATGAAATTCCATCACCAGGTTGTAAAATATTTACTAATAACAACCCTAAAGTAATAGCTACAATTGTAGTTCCTATGTAAATTAAAATGGTTCTTACACCAATGTTTTTAAACTTAGATATATCTTTTAAGTCAGAAATACCTTTAATTAATGAAGCAACAATTAGCGGTACAGCTATTAATTTTAATAAATTTACAAATATGGTACCTAGTGGTTTAATCCAATTAGTTACAAAACTTTCCCAACCAAGTTGCAAGGCTATAAAACCAAATAATAAACCTGCAACCATACCTAATAATATCTGTATGTGTAGTGCTAATTTCTTCATGAAATAATTTTAAATTTAAAAGATCGAGCGTAAAGATAGAAAATCAATATGAAATGTTGATAATTTTCAAGAATTAGAAAATTGAAAATAGCTGTGACTTTATTTTTGTATATTGGGTCTTAATATTGAATAACATTTAATAATCTACAAAAAATCAAGAAAATGGAAGGAATTTTAGACTTACTAAACAGCCCAATGGGACAAACTATTGTTAACGGTATAGCTGGTTCTACTGGTCAAGATAGTAATAAAACTGGAAGTGTTTTAACCATGGCGTTACCTGTTTTAATGAAAGCGATGCAACGTAATGCAGCTACTCCAGAAGGTGCTGAAGGTTTAATGGGAGCTTTAAACAAACATGATGGCGGTATTTTAGACAATTTAGGTGATTTATTTGGTGGCGGTGTAAATGCTGATGTTGTGAATGATGGAGATAAAATTTTAGGTCATGTTTTAGGAGCTAAAAAACAAGGCGTTCAACAAGTAATTGGTCAAAAAGCTGGAATGGATGCTGGTGCTGTTGGTGATATTTTAAAAGTTGCTGCTCCTATTTTAATGGGCGTTTTAGGGAAACAAACTCGTCAAAGCAATGTAAATGGTGCTGGTGATTTAGGAGGTTTACTAGGTGGATTATTAGGCGGCAATAGCGCTTCTCAAGATCAAAGCTTTTTAGAGAAAATTTTAGATGCAGACGGTGACGGTAGTGTTATTGATGATGTAGCAGGTATGGTTTTGAATAGTGGTTCTAAAAAGTCTGGAGGTTTATTAGGTGGCTTATTAGGTGGTCTTTTTGGTAAAAAATAAATTCCATTAACATAATAAATTTAAAAGGGTAAACTTTTGTTTGCCCTTTTTCTTTTCGATATTTTTGTTACATGGAAAAATTAAAACAAAAGTGGGGCTTAACCTCAAATTGGGACCTTACTGCAGTACTTATTGTATTTGCTATTAACGGCTCGTTTTCTGCTTGGGTGGCGAAACCAATTACAGCTTTTTTTGGATTATCTCCTGAAACAATGAATCCATGGTTATATTATCCATTACGAATACTCCTTGTTTTTCCTATATATCAAACTACGCTTCCAATTGTAGGTTGGTTATTTGGTAAGTTTAACTTTTTTTGGGAATTTGAAAAGAAGTTTTTAAAATTAATAGGTTTAGGTTTTCTATTTAAAAAATAAAAACACGCCAACAAAGCGTGTTTTATAATTGATATTGTTGTTTTATTAAATTTCTATTGTTCTCTTTACTTTTTCTGCTGTATCACTACTAAAAACATAGGTGTATATCCACATAATTGTAAATGTTGGAATTACATCTAAAAACGGCATTGCTTCTTCAATAAATGAAAAAACAGCTGCAATTTTACCTTTTTTACCTTTATACATTTTAGTCATTAAATAAGCGGATGCTGGCGCCCAAACTACATCTAAAAATGGAATAAAACCAATAGCATCAAACAATAAACTTAATATTAATTTTTTATATTTTTCTTCTACATTCATATTAATTAGGATATTTGTAACTAACAATAATCAAAATCTACGCCAAAAATTAAGTATTTTAGCTATACTATAAAAATTACTTATAATTTATGAATTTTTCTGAATTTACAGCACATATTTCAACGTTAACTAACACAAAATTAGGGGGCAGAGTCTCTCAATTTAAGTTAGTACCTGAATTACGCATTAAAATTTCTGAAGAAAAAATAAAAGCAGCCAACCCAAGAGAGGCATCTGTTTTAGCTCTTTTTTATCCAGATGCTCACAAACAAACTCGTTTTCTTTTAACTCAAAGAGCTAGTTATAATGGTACACATTCTGCTCAAATTAGCTTTCCTGGTGGTAAAACAGAACCTAATGAGACTTTGAAAGAAACGGCCTTACGTGAAGCAGAAGAAGAAATTGGTTTAAGGAATAATAACGTTACTATTATTAGATCTTTATCTCCTACATATATACCTCCGAGTAATTTTATGGTTACACCTTTTATGGGCTTTTCTGAAACAAGACCTAAATTCAAACCAAATCATGAGGTTTCAGAACTTATAGAAGTTCTTGCAGAAGATTTAATTAACGATAGTAACTTATCATCAGTATCCATGAAAACATCGTATATGGATAAAATTGATGTGCCTTGTTTTACGTTTAATTCTCACATTGTTTGGGGAGCAACTGCTATGATTCTATCAGAAATTAAAGACCTGCTTAAGGAAGTACATTAAACTTTTTGTACTTTTGTTTAACATAAACCAAATACATATGCCTTTATTTAAAAGGAACCCATTCGGTCATTATTTATTTTTAAAAAGAATTATAATTCAGGTTATGGGATTGATTTCTCATAGCAGATATCGTAGTTTCAACAACTTACAAATTGAAGGTTCTGACATAATTCGACAATTACCTGACCAAAACGTACTTTTTATTTCAAATCATCAAACTTATTTTGCAGATGTTGCTGCTATGTTTCATGTGTTTAATGCCTCATTAAAAGGAAGAGATGATAATATTAAAAATGTAGGCTATTTATGGAAACCAAAATTAAACATCTATTTTGTTGCTGCTGGTGAGACTATGCGATCTGGCTTTTTACCAAGATTGTTTGCTTATGCAGGTTCAGTTTCTGTTGAAAGAACCTGGAGAAGTGCTGGTCAAGATGTTAACCGACAAGTAAAAATGAGTGATATTTCTAATATTGGTAAAGCTTTGGATGATGGTTGGGTAATAACCTTTCCGCAAGGCACCACTACGCCATTTAAACCTATTAGAAGAGGAACTGCTCATATTATTAAAACATACAAACCATTAGTAGTTCCCATTGTAATTGATGGTTTTAGAAGATCTTTTGATAAGAAAGGATTAATGATTAAAAAACGTAACGTTTTACAATCTATGGTTATAAAAGAACCGTTAGAGATTGACTACGATAACGAGTCTGTTGCAGATATTGTTGAAAAAATAGAATATGCAATTGAACAACATCCTTCATTTTTAAAAGTATTAACTCCAGAGCAATTAGCAGAACAGGAAGAGTTTATTGAAAGTAGAAGCTTTTGGGGACCAGATAATAAAAAGAAAGAAAAAAACAAATCATATTAATTATGGCGCAAGAAAATTCAATACTAAATAAAAAGTCTTTAGAATTTTTAGAAAAATACCTAAACAATGCAGCTCCAACTGGTTATGAGTGGGAAGGGCAAAAAATATGGATGGACTATTTAAAGCCATATGTTGATACTTTTATAACAGATACATATGGATCTGCGGTAGGAGTTATCAATCCGGACGCTCCTTACAAAGTAGTTATAGAGGGGCACGCTGATGAAATTTCATGGTACGTAAATTACATTTCTGATAATGGACTAATTTATGTTATCAGAAATGGTGGTAGCGATCACCAAATAGCACCTAGTAAAGTAGTTAACATTCATACTAAAAATGGTATTGTTAAAGGTGTATTTGGCTGGCCAGCTATACACACAAGAAACAGGGCTAAAGAAGAAGCACCAAAACCAGATAACATTTTTATTGATGTAGGTTGTGCTACAAAAGAAGAAGTTGAAGAATTAGGAGTTCATGTTGGATGCGTGATAACCTACCCTGATGAATTTCATGTTTTAAATGAAAATAAGTTTGTTTGTAGAGCCTTAGATAACAGAATGGGTGGTTTTATGATTGCTGAAGTAGCTCGTTTGTTAAAAGAAAATAACAAAGAATTACCTTTTGGTTTATACATAACTAACTCTGTACAAGAAGAAATAGGTTTGCGAGGAGCACAAATGATTACAGAAACTATAAAACCTAATGTTGCCATAGTTACTGATGTTACTCATGACACTACTACCCCAATGATTAATATGAAAAAATCTGGACATTTAGAAATTGGAAAAGGTCCTGTAGTAGCCTACGCTCCAGCTGTTCAACAAAAGCTACGTGATTTAATTACAGAAACTGCTGAAGAAAAAGAAATTCCATTCCAACGCTCAGCTTTATCTAGAGCAACTGGAACAGATACAGATGCTTTTGCTTACAGTAATGGCGGTGTCGCTTCTGCTTTAATATCATTACCTTTACGTTACATGCATACTACTGTAGAAATGGTTCATCGTGAAGACGTTGAAAATGTTATTAAAATGATTTACGAAACATTATTAAAAATTAAAGAAGGAGAAACATTCTCTTACTTTGAATAAAAATACTTCAACGTCATTACTCTTATGGTAATGACGTTTTTTTATAAATGGACGAACTTATTGATATTCTAGACGAGCATGGAAACTTTACTGGAGAAACCTGCTTAAAATCTATTGCTCATAAATTTGGATACTTTCATCCTACCATTCACATTTGGTTATACACTAAAAACCATCAAGTTTTACTTCAAAAAAGAGCGTTAACTAAAAAAGTTTTCCCTGGTTTATGGGATATTTCTGTAGCCGGCCATATTGCTGCTGGAGAACAAATTGAAAAAGCTGCCATTAGAGAAATTTTTGAAGAAATTGGTTATAAAATAACAACCAATGATCTACATAAAATTGGAACAAGAAAGCATATGGTAAAACATAATAATGGAATTATTGATAATGAATTTCACCATGTTTATATTGCTGAACTTACTCAAAACATTTCTTCCCTAGTAATTCAAGAAGAAGAAGTTGAAGCTATTAAACTATTCGATTTATCTATTTTACTTGAAACAGAAAAACATACCAATGTTTTATTACCTCAATTTAAAAATTATTATCAATCTGTTTACAATAAAATAATGCAACACCTAAGCTAAGTACATATTAATTAAATATTTAGTTGTAAATTTAAGTTCATAATAGTACATAAATAACAACTATATGCTAACTAAAGAAGAGAAATCTGTACTTAGAAGTCGTTTATTTAAACATTTAGACGGAATAGTAACTTGTCCTGCTGCTTACGAATTATATAAACATGGAGTTACAGAGTATTTATTAACTCATGAAAAAGCACAATTAAAAGATCTCGCTCTTCATTTTAAAGCTAATGATGGGTATTTAAATGTAGCGCTAAGAACACTGTGTTCGCAAGGTTGGTTAACTCAAAAAGTAGATAACAAAAATAATACAGTACATTTTAGCATCAATCAAAATTCTGCTAAAGCCTTTAAGTTTTTTCCTATTTATGAAGAAGCAGCTTTATTATTAAAGTTTTCGGAAAACTATAGCAGTCGCAAGTTTGAAGTCACGCCTTTTTTAAAACTAGAAAGTTTATATAAAAACCTACAAAATAAATTTAATGCTAGTGTAACTTCAGTTGAAGAGAATGAAATTTTACAACAAATTCTTACTCATATAGAAGGAATAATCGTTGGTCCAACTTTAGTGCTTTTAGGTATGAATGGAATGTTCCATAAATACTTTATGCAAACTAAATTTAAAGCAGAAGAATTTCATAGTGATCCCGATAATTTTTCTAGACTCCTTGATATTTTAACAGATTTAAAATGGTTTACAAAAAACAATGACTCTTATGAATTTACACATACTGGGTTGTTTTTTGCTAGAAGAGCAAGTGCTTACGGAGTAACTGTATCTTATATTCCAACGTTAAGAAAATTAGATAAGTTACTTTTTGGAAATCCTAAAATATTTACCATAAATGATGCTAATAACACCGAAATACATGTAGATAGAGAAATGAATGTTTGGGGAAGCGGAGGAGCTCACACAGCGTATTTTAAAGTTATAGATGAAATAATCATCAATCTTTTTAATAAACCTATTAATGAACAACCCAAAGGAATTATGGATGTAGGTTGCGGAAATGGAGCTTTTTTAAAACATCTCTTTAATATCATTGAAAATCAAACATTACGGGGTAAAATGCTCGAGGACTATCCATTATTATTAATTGGTGTTGATTATAATGAAGCAGCTTTAAAAATTACACGAAAAAATCTTGTACAATCAGAAATTTGGGCTAAAGTAATTTGGGGAGATATTGGAAATCCAGAAGCTTTAAGTACTGATTTAAAAAACAAATATGGAATTCAATTAAATGATTTGTTAAATGTAAGAACCTTTTTAGATCATAACAGAATTTGGGAAACTCCAAAAATAACCACTATTTTAAACACAAAAGCCAGTGGTGCTTATGCGTTTAAAGGAAAAAGACTTAATAATAATTTAGTAATCGCTTCTTTACAAGAACATTTTAACAAATGGAAACCATACATCAATAAATTCGGTTTATTATTAATTGAACTTCATACTGTAGCACCTAATTTAGTTGCAAAAAATATTGGAAAAACAGCAGCTACGGCTTATGATGCAACTCACGGATACTCTGATCAATATATAATTGAAATTGATGAATATATGAAAGCAATGGAGAATATTGGTTTGATTTCTACCGAAAATAGCTTTCGAAAGTTTCCAAATTCAGATTTAGCAACTGTGTCTATTAACTTATTTAAGCCTGTATAAAACAAAAAAACTCGAGAAATTCTCGAGTTTTTTTGTTTTAAATCTAAATTTTATTCTGATTTTTTTACAGATAAAAGATTCGTAAATAATTTATAAGCTCCTGGTACACCTGCTGGTAATTCTCTAAAAAAGCTTAAACCTGTATAAATATAATTTCCTTTGCCATATTTCGCTACTAATAAACTACCTTCTTTAGAAGTTTCGTTTTTATCATTCATAGCTAAGATTGGTGTATATTCTTTGCTCCATTTATTAGGAAAGTACAAACCTCTCTCTTGAACCCACCCATTAAAATCTTCATTAGTAATTTTATTTGGGTAATTTAAAACACTATGATCTTTAGCTAATAAGGTAACTTTAGCATTTTCATCAGTAACCCTATCTCTCGAAAGTTCTAAATTATACGGTGCTTTAACATCTACTCTTCTGCTAGTATTATATTGTACCACTAAATTACCTCCATTTTTCACATATTCTAATAAATGTTTTTGCTTAAACTGTAATTCATCTTTAGTATTATATGCTCTTATTCCAACAACTATAGCATCAAATTGACTAAGGCTAGTAGCTGTAATATTTTGGGGTAAAATTTCGGTTACTTTATAACCTATTTGTCGTAAACTTTCGGGCACGGCATCTCCAGAACCTTGAATGTAACCAATGGTACTTCCATTCTTTTTAATATCCAAGCGAACAACTTTTGCTTCTGAAGGTAATAAAACTGATTGCTTAGGGATGTGTGAATAATTAATTTGTATTAATTCTTTATCGTATTTTTTACCATCAATAGTTGCTATCGCTTTAATTTTTCCTTCAGATTGATTTCCTGGTGGAGTTACCATAAAACTAACGCTTCTTTTGTCAGCTTTTTCTTGAATATTAAAAGGAATATTTGCTGGTGATACTTCCCAACCTTTTGGAACTTCTAAACTTACTGTTCCTGTAATATTTTTAATTCCAGATCTAACATCTACTGTTACTTTCTGTGGTTTGTTGTCAGAAAAAATAACAACTTTATTGGTAAGCTTTGTTGTTACTTTTGGTAGCACTTCTAAAGGTTCATATATTTCTCCTACATCACCTTTTGAATATCGGTACACCACATCTTTTATTAATTTTACAGGTTGATTTTCAATAACAACCGTAAATTCAACCTGAAGAGGTCTTTTACTTTCTGGTGTTCCAATTAACTGCTGATTATCTACGCGGTACATTCCTAAATCCCAAGGTTTTTGCAACCAATACGGATCTGAATAGCTAGTGTTTTTAATAGCAAAACTTTCTTTAAAGACTGTTTTTTGATTTGGAGCTAAGTCCAAATCTTTCTCAATCTTTTTATGATTTTTGTAATTCACTATTTGAATTTGAATCGAAGCATTACTTCTATTCAAGGCCTCTACAGCTACAGTTACATTTTCATATGGTGTAAAATTAGCTGTATTTGCCGTTGCTTCTATATACAAACCAGCACAAGCTTCTATTATACGAGTTATTTCTTTTAACTTGATGTTTTTCCAATGTTCATCTTTTAACTCTGTAATTAATGTATAAGCTTTTAATAAAGACGGTAAATGTTTGGCTGGATTTACAAAATTAAAGTTTTCTTCAATATCGTATAAAATATCACCAATTTCTCCTCCTCCTTCTACTCTATTCCAAGTAGTATTAATTCCAGAAAATATATCCTTTTTATCTTTTGGGAAATCACCTTTTAAAAATTCAACATATTCTGGTTGACTTCCTCTAGTAGTTAACCTTCCAAATCCCTGACATAAATGTTGACTACTTGCTATTGACGCTAACTCATTATTAGATAACCCTTTTAATGGATAATAAACTCCAACATCCATAGTTAACATTTTACTTTTATCTGCTTTATCAAATGCTTCTTGACTACCATAAAACCACCAAGAGGTGTTAAAAAATAAACGTTTAGGTTGCCAAACATCCGTAAACTGTAATTGTTCTGGATATTTTGTTTTATCATTAACCAAATCAAAAGCTTCCATACTTAACATTGCTGATGAAGTATGATGCCCATGTGTTCTCCCAGGTGTTCTATGATCAAACCTATTGATAATTACATCTGGTTTAAATTTTCTAATTGCCCAAACTACATCTGCTAAAACTTTGTCTTTCTGCCAAATTTCTAACGTTTCATCTGGATGCTTAGAATATCCAAAATCATTAGCTCTCGAAAACATTTGCTGTCCTCCATCTACGCCTCTTGCTGCTAATAATTCTTGAGTTCTAATTACCCCTAAAAGCTCTCTCATTTCTGGGCCGATTAAATTTTGCCCACCATCTCCACGAGTTAATGACAAGTATGCTGTACGTGCATTTACATTATTAGCTAAATATGCAATTAAACGAGTATTTTCGTCATCTGGATGTGCCGCAATATATAATGCGGATCCTAAAAAATTAAGCTTTTGTAATTGCTCGTAAATTTGATTAGAGGTTAACTTTTGTGGCTTTTGAGCCGTTACTTTAGTAACAAAAGTTAACAACGAAAGAAAAACAAGAGTTTTTAACTTCATAATAATTTGATTGATTGTGAAACAAATGTAGTTTTTTATCAAGTTTTATAGAATAGTTTAACAGAATTCTAACTTTTAAGAAATAAAGCTTTCATCTTTAAATCCAATTAAATATAACTTTTCTTGAGCACGGGTAACGGCTGTATATAACCATCGTAAATATTCAACACTAGAACCATCTGGTAAATAAGGCTGTTCTATAAAAATGGTTTTCCATTGTCCTCCTTGAGATTTATGGCAAGTCATAGCATAAGAAAACTTAACTTGCAAGGCGTTAAAGTATTTATTTTTTTTAACTCCCATAAATTGCTTGTATTTAGATTTTTCATGGGCAAAATCTTCTTTAACAGCTTCATACAAACGATTACTTTCTTCATAAGTTAACGCAGGAGATTCGCTAGTTAATGTATCTAATAACAAAACAGTTTCAAAAGGTTTCATATCAGGATAATCAATCATTCGCACTTCTACTTCAGCAAACTTAAAACCATACAATTCTTTAATTGCATTAATTCTCATTACCTCACAAATGTCTCCATTAGCAATAAAACCTGCCGATGATGAATCTTTTAACCAGAAATAATTATTCTTAACAACCATTACATAATCACCCGTAGAAATTTCGTTTTCTTGTCCTCTAATTTTAGTTCTTATTTGTTGATTGTATTGATTAGCTCTTTTATTAGAACGCACAATAATTGCTGTATCCTCTACTCCAATATCTCCATCATAAGCGGTTGTGATAGCATCTTGAATTTCATAACCATCTTGCAAGCGAATAATATCTGGAAAATCTACATCAAACTTAAATTGTGTTCCTTCATTTTGAATTAATAAACGTAAATCGGTAGCATTGGCTAAGATTCCTGAACCTTCTGCCTGACGAACCACTTCATCTAATTCTATTTCTGTAACATCTTTGTTATAATGAAAAGAAACCTTTTCGGCATCTAAAGCCGGACTTACATTTAATTTTACTGGTGGTAACTGAGCGGTATCTCCAATAAAAACTAATTTGCAATTATTTCCTGAATATACATAAGATATTAAATCATCTAACAATGAACCGTTTTCAAAAAGCTTAGCGTTTTGAGACTGATCTGAAATCATAGAAGCTTCATCTACAATAAAAATAGTATTTGTATGCTTATTAGGTTGCATTACAAAACTTACTCCACCATTAGATTGCTTTTTTGGAAAATATATTTTTTTGTGAATTGTAAATGCTTGCCGGTTAGAATATCCTGATATAACCTTGGCAGCTCTTCCTGTTGGAGCCAATAAAACAGCTTTCTTACCAACTCTCCATAAATTATTTACTACCGTACTAATAACTGTTGTTTTACCTGTACCAGCATACCCTTTTAATAAAAATAAGGCACGGTTATTGGTATCAAATATAAACTGTGTAAGTTCATTTAAAAGTTCGTTTTGTTTGTACGTAGGATCGTATGGGAACTTTTTTTGAAGCTCTTTAAAAAAATCTCCAGTGTTTGTAAGCATAGTGTAAAAAATGGAACACAAATGTATTTATAAAATATTTGTTTTAAGAATAAAAAAAAATTGTAGATTTGCGAATATCATATACTAAAAACTAAAAAAATGAATTTAATATTGATGATTTTAGCAGCTATTATTGTTGCATTTCTTTTAGCTTACGTAATAGTTAAGTTTATCCCATTGAAATTAAGATGGTTAGTATCTATACTTTTACTTGCCGCTGCTGGATATTTAGGATATTTAATTTACAGCGGAATTATGGAGCCTATTAATTTCAGTAAAGAAAAGAAAGTACGCTACGCTAAAGTTATTAAAAATTTAAAGTTAATCCGTGATGCTGAAATTAAATACAGCGAAGTATACGGTACATATGCTAGTAATAAAGATAGTTTAATAGCTTTTGTTAAAGATGGAAAATTAGCAATTACTCAAACAACTAACGAACAAAAAACTGTAAATATTGGTGGTGGATTAACTAAAGAAGTTTCTGTTAGAAAAGTAGATACTATTGGTTACGAACCTGTAATCTCTCATTTTGAAGGTAAAGACTTTGAAAATATGTTTAAAGTTCCAGGTACTGATAAAGAATTTACATTAGAAACTGGACAAGTAGAAAAAGTTGCAGGATTATTAGTACCAGCATTTATCGCTAAGGTAGATAAAGAATCTATTTTAAAAGGAATGAATCCTCAATTAGTAAAGCAAGAATTAGAAGCCGTAGAAACTGACCAAATTAAAGGAGCTTTTGTTTCTGTTGGTTCTTTAGAAGATGTAACTACTGGTGGTAACTGGCCTCCATTTTACGATAAAAACGACGCCGTTGCAGAGAAAAAATAAAAATACAGGTATCATACCAGATACTAAACAGTTATCCATCCAATTTAGTTTGGATGGATTTTCTTTTTGTATCCAAGATGTAGCGACAAAAGAAATTGTATCTTTTACAGAATACGGATTTGAGACCCCTGTAAGTACCCCTGAGCTTTTACAAGATGAAATTGCAACTATATTTGAGCAAGATAAAGAGTTACAACAAGACTTTAAAAAAGTAAAAGCACTTCATCAAAATGATTTATACACTTTAGTCCCAAATGATTATTTTGATAAAAAACATCTAAAAACATACTTAGATTTTAATATTAAAACGCTTACTAACGATCATATTACATTTGATAGAATACCAACCTATGAAGTAAGAAATGTATATGTTCCTTTTGTTAACATTAATAATTATCTATTTCAAAACTTTGGTGAATTTGAATATTACCACCATGCCTCGGTGTTAATTCCAAACTTATTAAAGTATTCTGAAAACAACACAAAAACTAACTTTTTTGTAAACGTTAGTAACTTTAGCTTGGATATTGTAGTCATTGACTCAAAAAAATTATTGTTAGCTAACACCTTTAATTATCAAACTAAAGAAGATTTTATATACTATATTTTATTTGTCGCAGAACAATTACAATTAGATCCTAACGAATTTCAATTAACTTTCATTGGCGCTATTGAAAAAGAATCCGAGTTGTATAATATTGTATATAATTATGTTAGGAATGTAGATTTCATTCAACCATCTTCAACTTTTTTAAAAAATCATGATGAATTATCTCATCATTCTAATTTTACCTTAATTTCATGAGAATAATATCTGGAAAATTTAAAGGAAGACGTTTAAGCGCTCCAAAAAACTTACCTGTTCGTCCAACTACAGATATGGCAAAAGAGTCGTTATTTAACATCATAAATAACCTCTACTACTTTGATGGAATTACTGTATTAGATTTATTTGCAGGAACGGGTAATATAAGCTATGAATTTGCCTCTAGAGGGACACAAGATATATATGCAGTTGATGCTCATTTTGCTTGTGTAAAATATATTAATCAAACTAATAAAGATCTAAATACCAACATTAATACTTTTAAAAGTGATGTGTATAAATTTTTAGAAAAAACACCTTTAAAAGCAGATGTAATCTTTGCAGATCCTCCTTATGATTTTGAAGAAGGTCAATTTTTAAAAATCGCTGATATAATTTTTGATCGTCAAATCTTAAATGAAGATGGAGTGTTAATTATTGAACATTCTAAGCATACCGATTTATCGCAGCATAAAAAACATAGCTACGATAAAAGATATGGTGGAAATGTTTTTAGTTTCTTTGAAAACGCTACTGAAGAAGATAATATTTATATTGATTAAAACAACGACATTATTATCTCTTTAATAGTTTTTGCCTCTGCTTCTGCTTTATAGTTCTTAACAATTCTATGAGATAAAATGGGAACAGCCACCGCCTGAACATCTTCTATATCAGGAGAGTATTTACCAGATACTGCTGCGTGCGCTTTTGCCGCTAAAATAAGATTTTGAGACGCTCTTGGTCCAGCTCCCCAATCAATATAACTCTTAACTAAATCTGTTGCTAATTCAGAATTAGGTCTTGTCTTTCCTACTAATTGTACAGCATACTCTATAACATTATCAGCTACAGGTATTTTTCTTATTAATTCTTGGACTTTAATGATTTCTTGAGCAGAAAATAACGAATTCACATGGGTAGTTACCGCTGAAGTTGTGTTTTTAACTACCTGAACTTCCTCTTCAAAAGATGGATATTCTAAGTTAATTGAAAACATAAAACGGTCTAACTGAGCTTCTGGTAAAGGATACGTTCCTTCTTGCTCTATTGGGTTTTGTGTTGCTAACACAAAAAATGGTAAATCTAACTTGTAATGATAGCCTGATACGGTTACAGAACGTTCTTGCATTGCTTCTAACAAAGCCGCTTGAGTTTTAGGAGGTGTACGGTTAATTTCATCTGCCAAAATAATATTGGAAAAAATAGGACCTTTAATAAAGGTAAATTTTCTGTTTTCATCTAAAATTTCACTTCCTAAAATATCAGAAGGCATTAAATCTGGTGTAAATTGAATTCTTTTAAAATCCAAGCCTAAAGCACTAGAAATAGTATTTACTAACAATGTTTTGGCTAAACCTGGCACTCCAATTAATAAGGAATGCCCTCCACAAAAAATACTTAACAAGGTAAAGTTTACAGCTTCTTGCTGACCAATAATTACTTTTCCAATTTCTTGTTGTAATTGTCTATATTTTTCTACTAGATTATTTACTGCCTCTACGTCTGACATATATTTATTTTAATATTTAAAGTTTTATTTTTCTTGTTGTATAACAATTTTATATGTAGCTAAAATAACAATAATTATATAATAAAAAATCCCGCAATTGCGGGATTTTTTGCCTTGTAAATAAATTTATTAAATATCTTTTTTCCAATTATCTTTAAATGAACATTTTTTGTATCCGTCACTTAACTTAATATAAGTTTCATCAATTTTATCTTTCGTCCATTTCTTTATTGTTTCTTCTTTTTTCTTTTGCAAAGCCAACTGTTGAATTTTTACATAATCTTCAACTAAATCGGCTGTATGTGTATTAGTTCTATCTTTCATGATAATCACGGTGTACATCTTCTCACCACCTTTAGTTTCATCATAAAATACTTCAGATAAATCTCCTTTTTGTAATTCATTTACTCTACCATATAGTGCAGGATCCATTCTGGTTAATTCCCAAGTAGATTCTCCTGTATAAGGATTTACAATTAGTCCTCCATTATTTTTTGTATCATCATCTTCTGAATACTTTTTTACAGCCTCTTCAAATGTTAAGGTACCATCTACTATTTTAGTTCTAATTTCTTCTAATTCGTCTTTCGTTTCTTTTAGTTTTTCATCAGCTATTTCAGGCTGTAATAAAATATGTGAAACTTCACGAGCGTTACCTTTAACTTTGTGTAATAAAATAATATGATAACCAAAAATTGTTTTAAATGGTTCAGAAATTTGACCTTCATCTAAAGAAAAGGCTACTTCTTTAAATTCTTTAATAAAAGGACTATCTTTTCTAATAGCTCCCATGTTTCCACCATTTTGAGCAACAGAAGGATCATCAGAATTAATAATCGCTTTTAATTTAAAACTAGCACCTTCTTCAACTTCTTTTTTAATTTCGTTAAGCTTAGCAATAACTCTTTCTGTTTCTTCTTTTAATGGTTCTGCATTAAGTACAATTTGAGCTATTTGAACTTCAGCTTCAAATTCTGGCAACTCATTTTTATCTTTTAAACCATTGAAATACAAACGAACTTCTTCTGGAGTAACATCTACCTCTGAAGTGATATTTTGACGCTCTTTTTCAGTTAAAACATTTTCTCTTTGAACTCGCTCTAACTCATTCTTAAAATCTTGAAAATCATTAAATCCATAAGCTGCAATAGCTTTTTCTTGACTTCCGTATTCTTGTGTAAAATATTGAATTGAACGATTTACACGCTGATCTACTTCTGCTTGGGTAATAGAAACACTATCGATAATTGCATGATGTGCTAATAACTTTTGCTGCATCAGCTCTTCTAACATTTCACAGTCAGAAAATTGAACTTTACCTTCAGAACGTAATTCAACTTCTTGTTTAAACTTATCTATATCTGAGTCTAACACAACGTTTTTACCTACTACAACAGCTACACCGTCTATTTTAGTTTGTGCATTTGCTGCACGTGCAGTTAGTAATGTAATTGCAAACAGGCTAATATTCCTTAAAAATGTCGTTTTTAATAGCATCATCTATTAACTTTTTTTCTATGTCTCTAATTAATTCTAATTTTCTTTTGTGCAGTATTAACTGCTTTATGTTTTGTTTAATATAGCTTATAGGAGCTATATCATTTCTTTTTAAAACATTTTTTATAGCGACCAAATATACTCCTAAACTATCTTCTTTTTGTATGAATTTGGATATTTTTAACAGATTATCTTTAGATTCTTGTCTAATTGGTGGTATTTTTTCTAAAACTTGCTCATAAGTTACCCAACTAGAGTCTCGTAAGTGATAATCTTTAAAATTAATGGTTGCGTTTTCTAAATCTTCTAAATCCTCCTCTTTGTCTGATTGAAACTTTTTAATAGTTTCTTTTTTATCAATAAAGTCATTACCAAAATGAATAAACTTTATTTGTAAAAGCTCTTCATTTAACTTGAAATTTTCTTTATTTTGAGAGTAATAGGTAATGATTTCTTCTTGTGTAACTACAGTATCTAATTGTTGTTTAATTAAACGCTCTTTATAATCGTTAATATATAAACTCTTTCTGTAAGCTTTTACAAGCTTCTCTATTTCGTCACTTTGTAATTGTGATATATTAATTTCTGCTTTTTGTACAAACAATTGCTGCTTTGCCCATGATGTAATGTAACTCTTGGCAATTACTAAGCTATCTTGTTTAGCAATACCTTTAGGTATAACACTTTCTAGTTCTGAAAGGTACAATTTCTTCTCTCTTACACTGGCTATAACAGGTTCATTTATAACCTCTTCTTTGGTTTCAACCTGTAAATATTCGCAAGAAACTAATGTTAGTAGTAATGTGGTAAATAATAGTTTTCTCAAGGTTGTTATTGATTATATGCTTTTTTTAATTCTTTTAATATTTTTTGATTAATACTAATGTTGTTATTTGCTCTTAATTGTTGTATCCAATTATCTTCTAAGTATTGTTGATAATCATTTACAACGGTTCCCTTAATCTCTTTTAACGGTTGCTTATATTTCTTTGAATTTGTTTTGTAAAACTCTTCAAGTCCTTCATTGTTATTTACAGACTTTGACCAAATTTTATCTTGAATTAAGTTAAACAATAATAAACCGTCTCTGTATTCTTGTAAAGTGTATTTAAAATCTTCATCATTTTGCTCTAAATCTTCTTTAAAATAATTTAAAATTTCATCATCTAAAAAATCATTAAATAAAGATTTTGTTACAACTTTACCTTTATTTGTTGCAAACCTATTAAAATCTGAGGCATTTATTTGCTTATCGTTAATAATTAACAAAGTTTTATTAACTTTTTTCTTATTAAGCACTGTTTTTAACACAGATTCATCAATTTTAACAGTATATTTAGCTTTTAACTTATCTATCATTGCTTTTTTAGATAAGTTTCCTAAAACTCCAGATTTCACCTTTTGCTTTAAAGACAACTTCATTTTATCAAAGGAAGCAATTGGATAATTTTTGATAAGCTTTACTATGTGCCATCCGAATTTAGTTTGAAAAGGTTTACTTGTTTCACCTGTTTTTAAATTTAAAACTTGATTTTCAAACTCAGCTACCATTTTTCCGGTTCCGAAAACAGGTAACTTTCCACCTTTTAAACCAGATACTTTATCATCTGAATATTTTTTAGCTAAGTCTTCAAAATTTGCTCCACTCTCTAATTTACTGTAAACAGAATCTATTTTAGCTTTTCCTATTACAGATTTATCTTTTGCAAAGATATGTGCTACTTCAAATTTCCCTTTAGATTGTCTTTTTCCAGTAACCTTTAAAATATGATAACCAAAACGTGTTTTAAATGGTTTAGATACTTCACCTACACCAGTATTGTAAGCAACGTTTTCAAAAGGATATACCATTTTAAAGGCTGAAAAATATCCTAAATCACCTCCATTTGTTTTTGCTGATGGGTCTGCAGAAATTTCTTTAGCTACTTTAGCAAAATCTTCACCATTAATAACTCTTTGCCTTGCTTTTTCTAACTTTTCAAGAATAGCAAGTGTATCTTTTTCTTGTCCTCTTTTTGGAAATGAAAGTAAAATATGACTTGCTCTTACCTCCTCCAAAGTTCTATTATAGGCTTGTTGAATCATTTTAGATTCAAAATCTTTATCATGTAAATACGGAGCTATCAGCTGTGTTTTGTATGTATTATATTCTCTAACATAACTTTTAACCGTATCTAACTTTAAATTGTACGCTTGTTGAACTTTTAATTTGTAATTAATGTACAAATCTAAATTCGCATCTATATCTTTAGCTTTTTTATCTTTTACTAAATCTATATTTTTCTCATAAGCTTTTTTAAACTCACCTACAGTAGTTGGTGAATTGTTAATAGTAAATAAAACATCGTTATTATCTTGAGCAATAACGGTGTAGCAAATAATACTTAATACTAGCGTAACAATTTTTTTCATGATTTTATAGTGAAATGATTCCTTTAATTACTTCAGCTTTTTTATAATAATCAATAACTTCATCAGCGCTTGCTACTTTTAATCTAATAGAAACACTAACATACTTACCTGTTTTACTTTTCTTGGTATCTATAACAGCACCTCCTTTGTTAAACAAATCTTGTACTTCTTGTACTTGTTCACCATCAGTAGGAACTATAAATTTATAAAGGTAATCTGCTGGAAAACTAGTGGTATCTTCTAATTGTGATTTTAATTTGGTATAAAATGCTTGTCTGTCTGTCATAATCTTCAATTAATTCTATGCTTTGTTGATTTCTTATCAGAAATCATTCCTTTTTAAGGCGAATGACAAAATTACATTATATTATTATAATTATTAATGGAAACCACTATTTTTGCAAGATGCAACAAAAAATTGTTTTTATTGGCGGACCAGGTACTGGTAAATCTACAGTTATTAATAAAATGATTGAAGCCGGTCATACTTGTATGCCAGAGATTTCTCGTGAAATTACTTTACAAGCCCAAAAAGATGGGATTGATCAGTTATTTTTAGAAGATCCACTTTTATTTAGCACTAAAATTTTAGAAGGCAGAGAAAAACAATTCTTAGAAGCTAGTGAGTTAGCTTGTAATCTTGTTTTTTTTGATAGAGGAATTCCTAGCGTACACGCTTATATGCGTTACTTTAACACTGAAGTTCCACCTATTTTTTTAGAGAAAAGTAAAAAATATGCCTACCAAAAAGTTTTCCAGTTCTTACCTTGGAAAGAAATTTATACTTCAGATAATGAACGTTATGAAACTTTTGAAGAATCGGTAATTATTAGTCGTTTTTTACATGATGCCTATACAGAATTAGGTTATGAAATTATAAAGGTGCCTTTTGGTAGTGTTGAAGAACGTTGTAAGTTTATTATGAACTCGCTGTAAACTATGTTTACGCCGCTTCAAATACTACAACAATATTGGGGATATACTTCTTTTAGAGATCCTCAAGAAAAAATTATTGAAAGTATTTTAAATAATAAAGACACTATTGCTTTGTTACCAACAGGCGGAGGAAAATCTATTTGTTTTCAAATACCTGCGCTAATTAAAAATGGTGTGTGTATTGTAATTTCTCCATTAATTGCGTTAATGCAAAATCAGGTTGAGAGTTTACAAGCAAAAAATATCAAAGCTACCACTATTGAAAGTGGAATGACTCAAGATGAAATAATTGTGTTATTTGATAATATCCGTTTTGGGAATTATAAGTTTTTATACATATCACCTGAAAGACTTCAATCTAAATTTATTCAAGATAAAATAGCGCAGTTAGAAGTTTCTTTAATTGCTATAGATGAAGCACATTGTATTTCTGAATGGGGACATGATTTTAGGCCTTCTTACTTAGATATTTTTAAGATTAGAGAAATTCACCCGAAAGTTCCTGTAATTGCCTTAACGGCAACAGCTAATAATCAAGTTTTAAATGATATTAGTAATCAGCTACAACTAAAAGAGGTTGAAATCTTCAAAAAATCTTTTTACAGAGATAATTTGGCATATCAAGTTCATTATACGGATGATAAACTTTTTAAGCTAAATCAAATCTTCAATAAAACTAAAGGAGGTGCTATTGTTTATGTTAATACCCGAAAAAAAACACAAACCATTGCTAAATATTTAATAGCAAATGGTTTTAAAGCTAGCTCTTTTCACGGAGGCATGTTAGCTACCGAAAAAAAAACAGTATTACAAAATTGGTTAGCTAATGAAACTCCCATTATTGTAGCAACCAATGCTTTTGGTATGGGAATAGACAAACCAGATGTTCGTGTGGTAGTACATTTTGACATCCCTAGTTCTATCGAAAATTATGTGCAAGAATCAGGAAGAGCTGGCAGAGATCATAAAAAAGCTTTTGCGGTTACCTTAACGAATAAAGCAGATATTCATGCTGCAGAAAAACTTTTTAAATATTCTATACCAA
Source organism: Tenacibaculum geojense (assembly GCF_042676005.1). NCBI lineage: Bacteria > Pseudomonadati > Bacteroidota > Flavobacteriia > Flavobacteriales > Flavobacteriaceae > Tenacibaculum > Tenacibaculum geojense. The sequence goes on from NZ_JBHTJR010000050.1 coordinate 88,276, forward strand.
CATTAGAAGAAGTAAAAAACGTACACAAAAAACTATATCAGCATTGTCAAATTTCTTTTGGCGAACTTCCTGAAAATGCCTTCAACTTTAATTTTTTAGCTTTTTGTACTAAATACAATTTTACAAGTAATAAAGCTTTTACAGCTATTCAAATATTACACAATAATGGTATTATTCAGTTTAACAATACTCACAAACAAAAATCAACTATACAATTTTTAGTAAATAGCAAACAGATAATTAACTATTCTGGGAATAACTTGCAGCGTAAAAACTTTATCAATGCATTGCTTAGAATGTATAGCGGGTTATTTGAACAAGATGTTAAAATTGATGAATATTATCTGGCAAAAAAAGCAGGCGTAACTTCATGGACAGCTATTGAGCTTCTAGAAAGCTTACATCAAGAGGGATATATTAACTATCAAAAATCTAACAATGATAGTGAGTTAGTTTTTTTATATCCAAGAGAAGATGATAAAACTATTAATAGAATTGCTAAAAATATTCAAACGTATTTAGAGCAAAAAGATATTAAACATCAACAACTTATTAATTTTATTACCAGAAATTCTGTATGTAGAAGCATACAGCTTCTCTCCTATTTTAATGAAACCTCTTCTAAAACATGCAATATGTGTGATGTTTGTTTAAAAGAAAAAAATGCGAGTAAAACTGGTTCACAAGCAATCATCAACTTATTAAAAGAAAGAAAAGAAGTTACTGCTAAAGAAATGTGTACTCAACTTAATCTTAAAGAAGCAGACATTTTAATAAATTTGCGCTACCTATTATCTGAAGAAATAATAGGATTAAATAATTACAACCAATATTTTTTGAGATAAATGAAAGACTTACGTATTGTATTTATGGGAACTCCAGATTTTGCAGTGACCATTTTAAAGCATTTAGTAGATAATAATTATAATGTTGTTGGAGTTATCACTGCTCCAGATAAACCTGCAGGAAGAGGTAGAAAACTTAACGAATCTGCAGTAAAAAAATATGCTTTATCTCAAAACTTACCAATTTTACAACCAACCAATTTAAAAAATAAAGATTTTTTAACTGATTTACAACAATGGAACGCAGATTTACAAATTGTTGTAGCATTTAGAATGCTTCCTAAAGCCGTTTGGGCTATGCCTAAAAAAGGAACATTTAATCTTCATGCCTCATTATTACCAGAATATAGAGGTGCTGCTCCAATTAACTGGGCTATTATTAATGGTGAAACAAAAACTGGTGTTACTACTTTTTTTATTGATGATAAAATTGATACTGGTGAAATCATTTTACAAAAAGAAACTACCATTAACGATACCGAGATTGTTGGTGAGCTTCACGATAAGCTAATGTATTTAGGAGCAGATTTAGTTGCAGAAACCGTAGATTTAATTGCAATTGGTAATGTTACAACTACTAAACAACCCGAGTTAGAAGAAAAATCTGCACCAAAACTATTTCCTCATAATTGTAAAATAGATTGGTCAAAATCATTAGATGATATTTACAATCATATTAGAGGGTTAAATCCATATCCAGCAGCATGGACCACAATTAAAAATGGTGATGAAGAATTAAGCGCCAAAATATATGACGTTGCCAAAATTCATGAAAAACACAATGAAAAAATTGGTAAAATAATAACCTCTAAAAAAGAATTAAAGGTTGCTGTAACAGATGGTTACCTTGTTATTAACCAAATTAAAGTTTCGGGTAAAAAGAAAATGGATGCTGTAAGTTTACTTAACGGATTAACATTTGTTAATGAAGCTACCATGCTGTAGCCCTTTGTTTATAAGGTTTGCAGCGTTTTTCCCAAAAAACAACTAAGGTTATTAACAAAATACACGTATTTATTAACAATTTACCTTATTTTTTGAGCTATTACTTGCGCAGTTCCGCATTAAATCTATATTTGTTGAGCTATTTAGCAATAATATATTAATTAATTTTTTAAAATCTATTACAATTATGAACAAGTCAGATTTAATCGACGCTATGGCTGCTGATGCAGGAATTTCTAAAGCTGCTGCTAAAGCTGCATTAGATTCTTTAACTAACAATGTAACTTCTGCATTAAAAAAAGGAGATAAAGTTGCTTTAGTTGGTTGGGGAACTTGGTCAGTATCTCAAAGATCTGCAAGAACAGGAAGAAATCCACAAACTGGTAAAGAAATTCAAATTGCTGCTAAAAACGTTGTTAAGTTTAAAGCAGGTGCTGGTTTAAGTGACTCAGTAAACTAATATTTACTGCATGAGTCGTCCTAAAATAGGTTGACAGTTTTAAAAAATATATTTAAACCAGAGAAGCTAGCTTCTCTGGT